>NZ_JABERS010000034.1:0-45977 GCF_013168745.1 Aeromonas sp. TW 6
CCCGTCCGCCGCTCGCCGGCAAAAGTAGCAAGCTACTTTCCCGCTGCCGCTCGACTTGCATGTGTTAGGCCTGCCGCCAGCGTTCAATCTGAGCCATGATCAAACTCTTCAATTTAAGTTTGGTTGCTTCGAAAAGCGGCTCAATGAATTGCTGAATTAACTGCTGCAACTAAAAGTTGCTTTGGTCACTTCATCAGACATTGAAAATCAAAAATTGTTTTTTGATGCTCGATGCTGTGAGTGCCCACACAGATTGCTTGATTCAAATTGTTAAAGAGCAGGGTCTGAAACTATAACCCTCACCAGCTTGCTTTGCAAGGTGGACCATACACGCACTGCGCCGTGCTGATGGAGGCGCATTATAGGGATATGATTCTCGCTGACAAGCGAAAACTACGTGTTTATTTGAAAAAGACGTTCAGGTGTTTAATCAACAACCAATCAGACTAAAAAGCCGTCAACGATTCATCTAAATGAGCCCGCACACCTTCTCTATCACTACCAATCGGTACCCGTTTTCGCCACATCAAGATCTACATGCCAGCCACGCCAGGCATACAAAAATGAAAAGGGCCCCTCGGGGCCCTTCATATCACGCTGCTATAGATCAGATGGAGAAACTTGAACCGCAACCGCAGGTCGTCGTGGCGTTGGGGTTGGTCACGGTGAAACGGGAACCTTCCAGGCCTTCGGTGTAATCCACGCTGCCGCCGACCAGGTATTGCAGGCTCATGGGATCGATCACCATGGTGACGCCGCTCTTCTCGACCACGGTATCGCCATCATTGATTTTCTCGTCAAACGTGAAACCGTACTGGAAACCGGAGCAGCCCCCCCCAGTGATGTAGACCCGCAACTTGAGTTCGGGATTCTCTTCTTCGGTGATCAAGGTCTTTACCTTGTTGGCTGCCGCATCCGTCATCTGGATGGGCAAGGGGGCTTCTGCTACTGCACTCATTGCTGACCTCACAACCGTTACATCCACAAACATGGAAACCGCGAAATTATCCAATACCCGACCATTTAGTTCAAGTATTCACCACTCTCTTACTGTGCTGCCGGCAAGGGGGCTGGTTGAGCGACCAGAGGCTTGAGCACCTCGTTCCACTCGGCCACCAGCTCCTGGGCCGGTTGCCGACCCTCCTTCGGGATGAGGATTCTCACCCTGTCCGGGATGAAGCCTGAGGGAAGCTGCCAATTGCCCTCCAAGAGCTGGAAATATCGCAACGCGTAGCGTCCCTCCCCCACCTTCATGCCAAGATCCCGGCCACTGAGGATCCTGGGCTTGTCAGCCAGACTGCCTTCGAGCCGGATCTGCACCTGCCCCCGAAACAGCTCCCGCTTCTTGGCGGGTTGTGTGAGCGCCAGACGATAGTGGTAGCGACCCGGCACACTCGTCTCCTGCAATGTTAGATTGTCGATGGATACCCCCACCTGTTCGCCGGTGGGACGCATGATGCGTTCGAAGAAGGCGAGCTGACGCTTCTGCTCCTGTACCTGGGCTTCCTGATCCTTGAGCGTCTGCTGAAGTTGCTCGAAGGCGGCCTTCTGGGTCGCCAGCAGGGTCTCCCTGACGCCGAGATCCGTCTTCAGTTGTGCAATGGCCTTGCTCTGACGCTCCAACGTCTCTTGCTGCACCGTCACCAGGCTGCTCTGAGCCAGCTCCTGTCTGTTCCCGACGACATAACCGATACATGCCCCCACAGCCAGCACCACCAATAACTTCACGATTTGGGACATAAGGCCTCTTCTATATGCCGACATCAACACGGCCGGTTTCTTTTCACTATACGCGACCATGCCGGATTGATACGGATAAACAAAGAGTTAACCGGTCGCGATGCTGCTTTCACCCCGGTTTTGACGCGCAGCAAGCCGTAAAGTTCGCTCCAGGATCTGGGAATAGATGGGACGCCCCCCCAACCATTGCGCCACCAGGGTTGCCCCTATGGTGGTGATCATCATGGGCAGGATCAGCTGATAGTTGTCGGTCATCTCGGTCACCAGCACGATGCCGGTGATGGGGGCACGCACGGTGGCGGCGAAAAGCGCCCCCATGCCGGCGATGGCAAAGGCGCCCGGTTCGATGCCGAGATCGGGAAATGCAGAGTGGAACAGGTGACCAAAGATCACCCCGAACAGGGTGCCCAGCGCCAGGGTCGGCGCAAAGACACCACCAGGGGCCCCCGAGCAAAAGCAGATGAGGGTACCCACCAGTCGCACCGAGAAGATGATGAAGAGCGTCGCCATCGCATAGTCTCCCCCCGTCAGATGCGGGATGAGCTCGATTCCCCCTCCAGTGACCGAAGGGGCGAACAGCGACAGCATGCCAAAGGTTCCAGCCACCCCCATGCCGATGATGACGAAGCGGTGGCGCTTGTTCTGATGCAATGCCAGGTAACCATCCTGACAGGCGAGCACCAGCTTGTTGAAGACGAACCCCAGCACACCAAAGCAGCCCCCCATGAAAAGAAACAGCCAGAGCGCCTTCAAGGCCGGAGCGTCGTAGTGAGGCAGCATGATGACGGGGGATTGCCCTTTCATGTTCTGCAGCATCAGGGTCGCCATGACGGCCGAAATCCCGACCGCCTTGATGGCGAGGAAGGAGTAGCGAAATTGCGGTCGCATCTCTTCCATGACAAACAGTATCCCTGCCAGCGGGGCATTGAAGGCCGCAGCGAGACCACCCGCCGCACCGGCAGCCAGCAGGGCATGGCCATGCTCCTTGGGCAACCGGAAGATATCCGCCACCATCTTGCCGAGGTTGCCCCCTATCTGCACCGAGGGCCCCTCCCGCCCCAGCACCATGCCGGAACTCAGGGTACAGACCCCGCCAAAAAACTTCACCGGCAACACCCGCCACCAGCGTACCGGGCGCAGGTCGTCCATGGCCCCTTCAATTTCCGGGATACCGGATCCCCCCGCCTCGGGGGCAAAGGCATGAGTGAGGAAATAGCCGACCAACCCCAGCAGGGCGCTGAAACCAAAGCCGAGCAGGCCAAGCTGCCACCAGGGGCGATCGGCCAGCAAGTCGACACGCTGCTGGGCCAGCCAGTGAACGCAAGACTCGAACAATCCGCACACCAGGCCTGCCAGCAGGCCGACCAGGGCCGCCAACAGGAGCACCAGCAGCGGCATCTTGTCCCGCCGTATCAGGCGCTGCAAGACTGGAGGACGACGCAGCGAGGCCGCGTCGGCGGAAGGAATGGCTTGTTGCTCCATGGATAATCACGCTCATCTAACGAGGACCAGACACACCTCGGCCTCGGCTGCCCAGCTCTGGGCCTTTCTGCTATAGTCGGCCCGTTTCATGTATCACGGGCGAGAGTCCGGGGCGAGAGCGCAAAGCATACTCCTCCCGCCATCCCCTGCCGAGCCGCAATCGGCAGCCTGCGCCCGGGTAACGACCAAAATCCCATTAAGGATGATCCATGTCAAAATCAGATCAGCTGTTTGAACAGGCCCGCCAGACCATTCCCGGTGGCGTCAACTCACCGGTCCGCGCCTTCAACGGGGTCGGCGGTACACCCCGCTTCATCGATCACGCCGATGGCGCCTACCTCTATGACGTGGACGGCCAGGCCTATGTGGATTACATCGGTTCCTGGGGCCCCATGCTGCTGGGTCACAACCACCCGGCCATCAAGGCCGCTGTCATCAAGGCGGTGGAGAAGGGACTGAGCTACGGTGCCCCGACCGAAATCGAAGTGCTGATGGCCGAGAAGGTGCGCCAGATCGTCCCCTCCATGGAGCAGGTGCGGATGGTCAACTCCGGCACCGAGGCGACCATGAGCGCCATCCGGCTGGCCCGCGGCTATACCGGTCGCGACAAGATCGTCAAGTTTGAAGGCTGCTACCACGGCCACGCCGACTCCCTGCTGGTCAAGGCCGGCTCAGGCGCCCTCACCCTGGGTCAGCCCAACAGCCCGGGCGTACCGGCCGATTTCGCCAAACACACGCTCACCTGTGTCTTTAACGATCTGGACTCGGTGCGCGAAGCCTTTACCCAGTACGGCAGCGAGATCGCCTGCATCATCGTCGAGCCGGTCGCAGGCAACATGAACTGCATCCCGCCGGTGCCCGGCTTCCTGGAAGGGCTTCGCGCCATTTGTGACGAGTTCGGCGCCCTGCTGATCCTGGACGAGGTGATGACGGGTTTTCGCGTCTCCCTGCGTGGTGCCCAGGGCCACTACAACATCGACCCGGATCTCACCACCCTTGGCAAGATCATCGGTGCCGGCATGCCGGTGGGCGCCTTCGGCGGCAAGAAGAAGGTGATGCAGCACATCGCCCCGACCGGCCCCGTCTATCAGGCTGGTACCCTCTCCGGCAACCCGGTGGCCATGGCCGCCGGCCTCACCATGCTGGACCTGCTGCTGGAGCCGGGCCTCTATGAGCAGCTGAGCGCCAAGACCGCCCGTGTCGCCGAAGGGCTGAAAGCGGCCGCCGCCAGGCACGGCATCCCGCTTGCCATCAACTACGTGGGCGGCATGTTCGGCTTCTTCTTCACCGACGAGCCCGAGATCACCCGCTACGAGCAGGTGACTCGCTGCGACATGGAACGCTTCAAGCGCTTCTACCATCTGATGCTGGAAGAGGGTGTCTATCTGGCACCGAGCGCCTACGAGGCGGGCTTCCTGTCGCTTGCCCACGGGGACAAGGAGATTGAACACACCCTGGCGGCCGCCGAGCGCAGCTTCGCCAAGCTGGCTGGCTGACAAGCCGCAAGATGTGCAGAGGGCCCCGATGGGGCCCTTTTTTTGTTTGCTCGTCCCGACAAGGCACCATAGTGGTGCATCCTTAAGTCCCTCACCGGAGCCTTGCCACCTGCTGGTGCGCCGCGCCGTACACGGGCTGTCATAAATCGGGCCCACAATTTGCAGAACCCTGCTCAGGAGCCCATTGGACCGAGGTGTATATGGCAGAGATGAGCCCCATCGATGTGCTGCGGCGCTATCAGGAGTACGAAACCGAGCTGGCCCCCCTGCTGCTGGGGCTGCTCACCCTCCCCGAGGCGTCTCTCAAGACCTATGCCTTCGTCGAGGAGGTGAAGAGCCTGGCCCCCCAGATCAGGCCAGCCATACTGGCGCCCGTTCCGGCAGCCCAGGGGCAGCTGCGCCTGCTGGTGCAGGGCCATGGCCGGGAGCTGGAGATCAACCTGCACCAGCTGATCGCCTGGCTGATGGGGGACAGGGAGCGGCGGCGCGCCATTCCCTGGTTCAGGGCCGTCTACGTTGTCCTGAGTCTGGCCCTGTTTCTCATCGTCGGCACCCTCATCTGGCACGGGCTGGAACAGCTCTATCTGCTCCTGTGCGGCACCCAGCAGAACCGGCTGGGCGCCTTCAGCGCCATCATCTTCCTCACGCTCGCGCTGGCGGTGTTCGATCTCGGCAAGACCATCCTCGAAGAGGAGGTGCTGCTGCATAAGGACATCTTCCGCCACAGCGCCATCCGGCGCACCATTACCCGCTTTATCGCCGCCATCCTGATCGCGGTCTCCATCGAGGGGTTGCTGCTGCTGTTCAAGGGATCCCTCGGCCAGAGCGAACTGCTCTGGCCTGCGGTGGGGGTGATGGGGTGCGCCGTGGGGTTGCTGCTGGCGCTGGGGCTCTATGTGTTTCTCGGTGCCAGGGCGGAAGCCGCACTGGTCGCCTCCAGCCAGCAGACTGCCCACTCGGAGGGGGCTGCCAGGGGCATCAGAAGAGGCGCCAGGACCGGGCGAGCGGGATGACATACCAACGCGGGGTGCCCGTGCAGGCGGGCCTCGCCGACGCCAGCTAGCTCGTCGCCTCTGCCAGCGCGGGCGCTGGCTGTCGCCGCGCCGCCCGCCAGGAGGCGTACATGGTCCAGGAGGTATAGATGACGATGAAGGCCACCAGCCATTTGAGCATCTCCATCTCCATGGATTTGACCAGCATGGCCGCCAGCACCACGCCGATGGGGCCGAAGATGGCCACCGCCAGCACGGCCCGCGCATCGAAAGCCCCCTTGCGAATGAAGGTCCCCGCCGAGAAGACGCTGAGCACGGCGGTGGATCCCATCATGATGGGGAAGGCCACCAGCGGGTTCATGCCGAGCAGATAGACCAGGGTCATGCAGGGGGCGAACAGGCCGATACCGACGTTCATCAGGGCTCCGAACAGGAAGTTGCCGGCAAGGGCGATCCCCAGCTTGTAACCGCTCAGCCCCATGGCCTCGCCACCGAGGGGGAAGAGCCCGAGCAGACCGGCAAAGATGAGACCGGCGACCACCAGCAGGGAGACCGCCATCACCAGCCGGATGGTCTGGCGATCAAAGGAGGCCACGTAACGGGCGCCCCAGGCCGCACCGGCCGCCGCAGCCGCCATCATGCTGATGAGGGTGACGGGATCCACGTTGACCACGCCGATGAAGATGAGAGCTTGGGTCACGGTCGGCAGCACGCACTGGCCGTTGAGGGTACCGGGCAGCACCCGATCATCGATCAACCTGAACTGCTTGTAGCAGGCGGTCTTCACCGCAAAGCTCCCCACCCCCAGGGTATCGAGAAAATTGGCCACAAAACCGATGGCCGCCACCGGCCAGAAAGGGGTGGCTTCGAGCTGGCCATGACGCCGTTTGTTCCACCAGGCACGGACCAGCATAAAGAGAAAGACCAGGGCACAACCGATAAACAAGAGACGCAGAAAAGTGACAAGCATGGGGATACCTCCAACAACGGGCGGCGATTCTAAGGCAGCGGAGGGAAAAAATCCTGGCCAGGATCATGAGACGACGGGTGCAAACGTTTGGCCGCGACTATTTTGGCTGGCAGAACCCGAATGGGGCTATCCATACTGGTTGGGAGGGCGACAGCCCGGGCTCATCGGGCGTAGTCCTGGTCATTTCGCGACGACCACAGCACCGGTGAGGCGTAAACGAAAGAAGGCGGGGTGACCCGCCTTCTTTTTTCATTCTCCGTCAGGCAATCCAGCGTGGCAGCCGGGGAGCCAGGCGGTCGATCAGGCGATCCGACACGGGAGTGAGCAACAGCAGCGGCAGGCAGATGAGGGAGAGGCAAAGAGCGCCCACATAGACGTCCGTCATCCAGTGCGCACCAGCCAGGATGCGGGGCGCCGAAAACAGGGGCACCATCACCACCGCAACCACCCCGGCCCAGCGCGGCAGATAGCGCAGGGCAAAACCGGCGAAGATCATCAGGAAGAGGGCGTGATCACCGGGGAAGCTGTCACCGGCGGAGTCCTTGGTGGGAATCGCACTGATCTCGGTCAGGCGCAGAGCCCCGTCCACCATCAAGGTGGGGCTGGGACGGCTGACCGGCAACAGATGCCCGAGCTGATTGATCACCAGGGCCCCCAGCAGCATCACTACCCCCATGGCCACCAGACGACGGCGCTCCTGTCCGTCGGCACGGAAGAAGCAACCGGCGAGGATCCCGCCCATGCAGGCCAGCGCGGCCAGATCGAACAGGCGGTTGTTGGTGATGGCCACCAGATCGGCCCAACGGGGGGAGTGGCCAATCCAGCCATTGACCAGCTGGAAGAGGGCGAGATCCCACCCATCCCAGGGGCCGTGCTCAGGCAGGGCGCCCCAACTGAAGGCGATGAGGCCCCCGGCCAGATAGAAAGGAATGAACTTGCTCATGCCGACGTGTCCTTCGAAAAACGCTCATTCTAGGCCAGCCGCAAGATGACTTGCATCACAAAAGTGTAAGAATTCGTGTAACAAAGGTATTCCATCGGCTCTTCTTTTGGCGCCGCCGACCGGGTGGACAAGCGCGTCCCCTCCTTGGCTCTCCCACCGGTTGCGGCTAGTATGGGCGCTCCCTTCGTTCAGGATGATGATGATGCGCAGCTACCTTCGCATGATGTTGTTTGCCCTCGGTTTGCTGGCAGGTGTACAGATCCCCGGGCTGGTCGATCTCTACTTCCAGCGGCTGGATGCCCGGCTGCAGCAGGCTGGTCTGGCACTGGCCCCCTTCCAGCGCACGGCGGACCAGCACTTCAATGGCGATCTGCAGGCGCTGGTCGCCCATTACGGTGCCAGCCAGGATCCCGTCTTCACCCAGGATGCCACCAGCCTCCAGCAACTGGTGAACCAGCAGCAGCACCTTCAGGGGGAGATCGCCGTGCGGGAGAGTCCCTGGTACCAGCAGCTCTCCCACCTGTTGCTGCGCGCCGATCCCGCCCTCTGGCAGGATACCCTTCACAACTACGGCTATGTGGTCCCCCTCAAACAGGCCGCCATTTTCTGCGGCGTGGCGGCGGGTCTGCTGGCCTCCCTGGCGGGGGATCTGCTGCTCGGCCTCCTGCTGCTGCCATTTCGCTCCCGCCAGCGCATCCCCCGTCACGGCCTGCGCTGATCCCCTCTCACTGCCAACCGGGGTGCCCGCCCCGGTTGGCGGCTACTCGAAGGGTTCGAGATAGGTTTCTATGGCCTTCTTCAGCCAAGCCAGCACCTTGCCGTGATGGGCGTTCTCCGACAGATAGACTCCGTAATCGCGCCACTGCAGGCTGAACTTGTGCTTCAGGGTCAGCAGCTCTCCCAGGCGCAGCTGGCTCTGGATAAGGGGTGAAGGCAGCACCGCCCAGCCCAGACCATCCAGCACCGCATCCCGCATCAGCTCGAAACTCGACAACCCGATATGCTGCCCTCCGATGGGCAGCAGGCTCTTGACCGAAAACGCGTCCACATAAGAGAGAGTGACCTGGGTGTGATCGGTCAGATCCTGCTGCAACACCCGCTTCAGCCCAGCCAGCGGGTGGCTTGGCGCGACCACCATCAGGGTGCGGATCGGGTTGAGCACGTCGATGCAAAGACCGCTGCGCTCCTGTTCCTCGGTGATGAGGCCGAAGGCGGCATCCACGAACCCCTCTTCCACCAGGGCCGGCAGCTCCGGCGGTGAGGCCAGCACCAGGGAGATGCTGGTGCCCGGAAACTGGCGACGCAGCGCCCCCAGCATCTCGCGCCATACCACCTCGGGAATGGCGTCGTCCCGGGCTACCCGCAGCGCCACCTCGGCACCGGAGGCATGGTGCTCGCACTTGAGCTTCAGGCTGTTGGCGGCCTGCAGCAGCCGCTTGCAGTCGTCCAGCACTTGCTCGCCGATTTCGGTCAGTCGGCTCTGATTCGCCCCTCGTTCGAAAAGTTCGACGCCAAGCTCCACTTCCAGGGTTGCTATCGCCGAGCTCACGGCGCTGCGACTCTTGCCAAGTCGTCTGGCGGCATTGGCTATCGAACCACTGTCTGCTGTTTCTACAAAGAGTTGTATCTGATTTAGCTTCATGGCTTCAAACTGGCGGCAGATTATTCCATCACCACCTTATCCCCTGGCCCGCCCCCAAGGCAAACAAGCAGCGACAGCTTTCTCGACGCTCAGCGATAACCTTGCCCGTTTCGGGTGCCGTTATCCTCTCTTCGTCGCAGCAACAGAAGGAAACTGCATGTCATCCCGTCCCCTGCTTTTGGCCCGCCTCTTTCTGACAGGGGCCATCCTGACCGAGGTCGCCGGCACCTCCTCCATGGCCCTGATTCCAGAGAGCGCGAGCGGCTGGATCCACTATCTGCCGATGTGGCTCCTCATCACCCTCTCCTACCTGCTGCTCGCCAAGGCCGCCAGGACAATCTCCATTGGTATCGCGTTTGCGCTGTGGGAAGGGTTGGGGATCGCCCTCATCACCGCCGTCTCCGTCCTGTTCCTCGGCTACGAGCTGAGCATCCAGGAGTGGATCGGACTGGCGCTGGCCATAGTGGGGATTGTCATGGTGACCCTGGGCGAGACCCATGATGCACCAGCCCCCACCCGCCAGAGGAGGGAAGCCCCATGCACCCGTTGATCATCGTACTGAGCGCCGCCCTGCTGGATATCGGCGCCAACATGGCAATCAACCGCTCCGTCGGTTTTCGCGACAAGGGGTGGGGCGTCCTCGGCATTCTGCTGGTGCTCTGTGCCTTCACTCTGCTCAGCGAGGCGGTCAGTACCGGCAAGATCGATCTGGCCGTGGCCTATGCCACCTGGGGTGCCATCGGCATTCTGGGCACCGCTCTCGGCGGCTTGCTGCTGTTTGGCGAGCGGCTCAAGCCCATCGGCTGGGTCGGCATGCTGGTGATGGCCGTCGCGGTCGCCCTGCTGACCACAGCATGATCCCCTCTCCAACCCCATGAAAAAAGCCGCCCTGTTCCCAGGGCGGCCTTTTCATGGTCAAACCGATCACCCAGATTGCAACAGGCAGCCTAACGCGCTGCCTCGTACAGCTCCAGCGGCAGGCCGTCGGGGTCGGCGAAGAAGGTAAAGCGCTTGCCGGTCAGCTCGTCCACCCGCACCGGCTCCACTTCCACCCCGTGCTGCTCCAGGTGGGCGATGACCCGGTCGAGATCCGCCACCCGAAACGCCAGGTGGCGCAACCCGCACGCCTCCGGCCGGGAGGGGCGCGGTGGCGGCGCCGGGAAGCTGAACAGCTCCAGCTGGCTGCCGTCCGGCAGCGCCAGATCCAGCTTCCACGACTGACGCTCGGCCCGCAGGGTCTCGGCAATGATGGGCAACCCCAGCACCTGGTGATAGAAGTGGCGCGAGCGCGGATAGTCGCTGGCGATGATGGCCACGTGATGGATGGCCTCAAACAGGGGATGGGTCATGGCAATCCTTGCAAAACGGGCAGCCTGCGCTGCCCGTCTTCGTCAGTTGAAGAAACCGTTGAACCAGTTGTCCAGGGCATTCGCCGGGTCCGAGACCGGGCTGGCACAGCTCATGGGCTCGGCCAGACCGGCCAGCTTGGCCGGCACCTGGAGACTGCCGGGACAATCGCTGGCCACCCGGGCACCGCTCGAGCGGGAGAAGTTGGCCCAGCTCACCCCTTCGGGCATCTTCAGCCCCAGGCTGTTGACCCCTCGCTGGCTCATGTAGCCGCTGAACAGCTGCAAGGCGCCACTGGCACCGGTCAGCCCGGCCGGTGTGTTGTCGTCACGGCCGACCCAGACGCTCACCAGCTCGTTGTTGTCCATCCCGGCAAACCAGGAGTCACGCAGCTCGTTGGTGGTACCGGTCTTGGCGGCCATGGTGGCCCCGGGGAACTTGGCACCGAGCGCCCGGGCCGTCCCCTGGCTCACCGTCTTGGTCATGGCGAACAGGGTCAGCCAGCTTGCCTGGGGATCCGTCACTCGCTTGGCCGCTTCGTCATGCTGGTAGAGCTGGCGTCCCTCGCCATTCACCACGGCCCGGATGGCCGACAGGGGCTGGGTCAACCCCTGGTTGGCAATGGGCAGGTACATCTGGTTCACCTCCATGGGCGAGAGCGCCACCGCCCCCAGCACCAGGGACGGATAGGGCTGGATCTCCTGCTGCACCCCCAGCTTGTGCAGGGTGTCCACCACCTTGTCCAGGCCTATCTGCATCCCGAGGTTGACGGTCGGCACGTTGAGGGAGCTGGCGAGCGCCTCCATCAGGGGCACGCTCTGGCGGAACTTGCGGTCGTAGTTCTGCGGCGTCCAGATCTGGCCATCCTGGCCGCGAATCCGGATCGGCTGATCTTTAAGCGGCGTGCCAAGGGTCAGGCCGTTGGAGAGGCCGGTCAGGTAGACCGCCGGTTTGACCAGGGAGCCAATCTGACGGCGGGCATCCAGCGCCCGGTTGAAGCCGGCGTAGCGGGGATCCCGTCCCCCCACCATGGCGACCACCTCGCCCTTGTGCCAATCGGAGACCACCATGGCCGCCTCCAGCTTCTTCTTGCCACGCTGCTTCTCGATGGTGGCCAGACCCGACTCCACCGCCTGCTCGGCGGCGTGCTGGGCGATGGGATCCAGACTGGTGAAGATCTTGAGGCCGGACTGCTTGAGCAGATCCGGGCCGAAGCGGTTCTGGATCTCCCGCTTGAGCAGCCCCATGAAGGCCGGGGTACGGCCATAGCTCATCTGGCCGCGGGCGATGATGCCAAGGGGCTGCTTGCTGGCCAGGTCATACTCGGCCTGGGTCAGGCTGCCGTGATCCGCCAGCAGTTTCAGCACCAGATCCCGGCGCGCCTTGGCCCGGTCCGGGAAGCGCCAGGGATCGTAATAGGAAGGGCCCTTCACCATGCCCACCAGCAGGGCCACCTGATCGATGTCCAGCTCGTTGACCGGAATACCGAAGTAGAAGTAGGAGGCGAGCCCGAAGCCGTAGACCCCCTGGGAGAAGTTCTGCCCCAGATAGACCTCGTTGAGGTAGGCCTCCAGGATCTCGTCCTTGCTGTAGCGGTAGTCGATGAGCACCGCCATGTAGGCTTCCTGCAGTTTGCGCCACAGGCTGCGCTCACGGGTCAGGAAGAAGTTCTTGGCGAGCTGCTGGGTGAGCGTACTGCCCCCCTGCACGGTGCGCCCCGCCAGCAGGTTGGCTGCCATGGCGCGCATGATGGCCACCGGCGAAACGCCGCCGTGCTGGTAGAAGTCCCTGTCTTCCGTGGTGAGCAGCGTCACCAGCAGGCTGTCCGGCACCTCGGAGAGGCGCACCAGCAGGCGGTCTTCCCGATCCTCGGTGTTGAGGCGATCGAGCAGCACCGGGTCCATCTGGGCATAGCCGAGCTGGCGCTGGTTCTCCAGGGACTGGATCCCCTCGAGGCGCGCCCCGTTGAAGGTGAGGCGCAGGCCACGGGCACCGTCGGCACCGTCGTGGAACTCGAACGGCCGGCGCACCAGCTCGATGCGATTGCCGCTCACCGCGTACTCACCCGGGGTATGGGGCTGACGCACCTGCTTGTAGCTCAGCATGTTGAGCTCGCGCAGCATCTGGGTCTGGGAGAGCCGCTGGCTGGGATAGAGCTCCAGCGGGCGGCTGTAGACCATCACCGGCAACTGCCACTTCTCGCCGTCGAAGCGCTCGCGCACCTTGGTGTCGAGATAGATGCCAAACACCACCATGAAGGCCGCCACCACCAGAGAGAGCTTGAAGCCCAGCCAGAACAGGGTGCGCCAGATGGTGCGTTTGGGCGCCGCCTTCTTGGGCGTGCGCTTGCGTCGTTGGGTTGCCATAAATCCTCTTGTCGTTCTCCTCGCCATCCCGCTGATGCGAGCGGCCTGCGATGCCTGTTGTGGAGGGGGACTGTGCCACCGCCATCTTGTTCTGATCGTACCGACCGATCACTGTCCCGTCGGCTACTCCTGCAATCCCATCTTCTTCTTGGTCACCCGGGTCGGCATCGCCTCCAGCGGGTTGTCCGGCCAGTAGTGACGGGGGTAGCGCCCCTTCATCTCTTTTTTCACCTGCTCATAGGATCCCGCCCAGAAGGCGGCGAGATCCGCGGTGATCTGCAAGGGGCGCTGGGCCGGGGAGAGCAGCTCCACCACCAGGGGCACCCGGCCATCGGCCACGCATGGGGTGGCGCCCAGCCCGAACATCTCCTGGATGCGCACCGGGATCGCTGGCGCCTGACCCGGCTGATAGCGGATCCGCACCCGGCTGCCGGTCGGTGCGGTGAAGTGGCTCGGCAGCGCCTCGTCCAGCCGCCTTGGCAGGGGCCAGGGCAGAGACTGGCGCAGGATGTCGCTCATGTCGAGCCGCTTCAACTGCTCCAGCCGGGTCATGCCGCTCACCGCCGGCAGCAGCCACTGCTCGAGGTCGGCCAGCAGGCTCTCCTCATCCATGGCGGGCCAGGCTTCGCCGGGCAGCCAGTCGCGGGCGCAGCGCAAGCGGGCCAGCAGCCCCTCGCTGCTCTCGTCCCAGGGCAGCACGTGCAGCCCCTTGCGCCGGATGCCCTGCAGCAGGCAGCGCCCCTTCTGTTCATCGGAGAGATCCGTCAGCGGCCGCTGGCCGAGCACCAGCTCGCCGAGCACCTGCTGGCGCTCCGCACGCACCCGTTCCTCCCGATCGTCCCAGTCGAACCACTGGCGCTCGCCGACCAGCTCGGGCAGCTGGCGCACCAGTTCATCCAGCGCCACCGGCTCGGCGATGAAAATGCGGCTGCCGCGCTCGTTCTGACCCATTTCGACGGCCACGATGGCCCCCTGCCCCTGGCAGGGATGCCCTTCTACCAGATCGCAGCTCACCCCGCCACTGAGCTGATAGCGGCTGCCACTGCGCAGCTTGCCGATGCGATCGGGCCAGGCGAGGGCGCACAGCAACCCCAGCCATTGACCCTGCGGGCTGCTTGCCCGTACACCGAGCCGCTCGAACCAGCGGGCCGCTCCCTGGCGCAGGGCGCCCTGACGGCGGTGGAACAACACGGACAAGCGCTCCGATCCTCGCAGATCTTCTTCCAGCAGCGCCACCAGGAAAGCCGCATCGGCGACAATCCCTGTCAGACCCTCGGATTCCAGCTCCCGGGACCGCAGCAACATGCGGGCGAGGCGGGGATGGGTGCCGAAGGCCGCCATGGCACGGCCTGCCGGGGTAAGTTGTTGCTCACCCTCCGGGGCCATGGCGCCCAGGGCCACCAGCAACCGCCGGGCGCTGGCCACGGCGGCAGGGGGCGGCATGTCCAGCAGGGGCAGCGCCTCCACCCGGGCCCCCCACTGGGCGGCGTCCATCAGCAGGCCGGTGAGCTCTTGCGTCAGGATGTCGGGGGGACTCTGCTCGGCGAGGCGCTCCTGCACCTCGCTGCTCCAGAGCCGGTAGCAGACGCCGGGGCCAAGCCGCCCTGCCCGCCCCGCCCGCTGGGTGGCGGAGGCTTTGGCGATGGGCCGGGTCTCCAGCCGGGTGACGCCGCTCTTGATATCGAAGGTGGCGCGCCGCTCCAGCCCGCTGTCGATGACCACGGAGATCCCCTCGATGGTGAGGGATGTCTCCGCCACGTTGGTGGTGAGCACCAGCTTGCGACGACCCGCAGGCGCAGGCTCGATGGCCGCTTGCTGGGCCGCGAGGTCAAGACGGCCATAAAGGGGAGCCAGGGTCACATCCCCTGGCAACCGCCCTTCCAGCCACTGTGCCAGCCGCTCTATCTCCCCCTGTCCCGGCAGAAACACCAGGGCACTGCCAGCCTGACTGGCGAGCGCCTCCAGCACCACGGCGCCGACCTGAGGCTCCAACCACTGCTGGCGATTGGCGGGGCGATAGTGGTACTCGATGGGAAAGCCGCGCCCCTCGGAGCGCACCACGGGGGCACCTGGCAGCAGGCGCTCCAGGGCCATGCCATCCAGGGTGGCGGACATCACCAGCAGCTTGAGATCATCGCGCAACCCCTGCTGGCTTTCGATGGCGAAGGCCAGCGCGGTATCGGCGTGCAGGCTGCGCTCGTGGAACTCGTCAAAGATGACGAGCGACACACCGGTGAGCTCAGGATCCTTCTGCAGCATCCGGGTCAGCACCCCCTCGGTCACGATCTCGAGCCGGGTGGCAGAACTGGTGCGGCTCTCGCCACGCACCCGCAGACCGATGCGCTCGCCCACCTTCTCCCCGAGCTGGCGCGCCAGAAAGCCGGCGATATTGCGCGCCGCGAGACGTCTCGGTTCCAGCATGATGATGCGACCGGGCAGCCGATGCTGGCGCACCAGCTCCAGCGGCAGCAGGGTCGATTTGCCCGCGCCGGGGGGCGCCTGCAGGATCACGCTGGCATGGTTGTCGAGGGCTGCAAAGAGTTCAGGCAACACCGGGACGATGGGGAGGGAAGACAAAGCGATGGGCACCTTCTGTGACACTTCTGAAAAGGGGTCCATTCTGCCACAGCCTCCCGGCCATCGTAAGCGCCCCTGCCGGGCAGGGGCAGGAAGCGTCAGGTGCAACACGGCAAGACATCCCGGGAGCGGCTGCCATAGAATGGCCCTTATCCGATGCCCATCACGAGGACCAACACGCCGCATGCCCAAACTCTTCTTTGCCCTGCCCCTGCCAGAGCTTGCCCCCGAGCTTGCGACCTGGCGAGACCAGCGCCCCTGGCCCGGCCAGCCGGTGCCCGAGAGCAACCTGCACCTGACCCTGGCCTTTCTCGGGGAGGCCGACGAAACGACCCAGGCTCGCCTGATCGCGGCCGCCGAGCGACAGCACTGCCCCCCTTTCAGCGTCCATCTGGATCAGACCGGCTGGTTTCAGCGCGCCAAAGCCGCCTGGGTGGGGCCCGGTGAGTGGCCGAACGAGCTGACTGTGCTCGCGAGGGCACTGCGCCGCCACGGTGAAAAACTCGGGCTGGGCAACGGCGAGCAGGGCTATCGCCCCCACGTCACCCTGTCGCGCAAGGCGGGCGAGGCCCCCGGCGAGCTGCCTGCGCCGGATTTTCTGCTCAGGGCCGATCGCTTCTGCCTCTATCAATCCGTCAGCACGCCGGACGGCGTCCACTACGAACCGCTCGCCTGCTGGCCCCTGCGGGCCCGCGTCAAAAACCCGCACCGCGAGGAGCTCACCCCATGATCTTCGATCCCCCCCTGCAGTCCGGGCAGCTGATCTCACGCTACAAGCGCTTCCTGACGGATGTCGCGCTCGACAACGGCGAGGTGATCACCATCCACTGCGCCAATACCGGTGCCATGACCGGCTGCGCCCTGCCGGGCACCCGGGTCTGGTACTCCACATCCGACAACCCCAAGCGCAAGCTGCCAAACAGTTGGGAAATCGCCGAGAGCCCGGCGGGTCACTTCATCTGCGTCAACACGGCCCGTGCCAACCAGATCGCCCGGGAGCTC
This sequence comes from Aeromonas sp. TW 6, assembly GCF_013168745.1. NCBI lineage: Bacteria > Pseudomonadati > Pseudomonadota > Gammaproteobacteria > Aeromonadales > Aeromonadaceae > Aeromonas > Aeromonas sp. TW 6. The sequence continues at coordinate 16,558 of NZ_JABERS010000034.1, forward strand.
ATCGAACAGGGCGCTCTCTCCCCCCTGGCAGGTTATGCCAGGCTGCGCACCGAAGTGAAATACGGGGAAGAGAACAGCCGCATCGACCTGCTGCTGGAAGATGACCACAGACCGGATTGTTACATCGAGGTGAAATCCGTCACCCTGCTCGACGAGCGGGAGCAACCCGGCATGGGGTACTTCCCCGATGCGGTCACCACCCGTGGCGCCAAGCACTTGCGTGAATTGATGGCCATGAAGGCGGCAGGGCACCGGGCCGTGCTGCTGTTCATGGTATTGCACTCCGGCATCGCGAGAATGCGCCCTGCAGCCCATATCGATCCGCACTATAGTCAGCTTGTTGAACAGGCGATGGCGGCAGGGGTTGAAATTTTATGCTATCGCCCCCATGTTGGGGTGCAGGGCATGGTGGCTCAGGATTTTATCCCATTTGAATCTGACCATATGCTACCCGAGGGCAGAGAATAAATGCAGAAGTGGGTAACATTATTGATAAGGCTTGTTTGCCTCCCGTTGACCCTTCTGCTATAGATGTCGCCCTCAATTTATGGATGGCACGGGTAGCGTGCTGAATTAGGAGACAGGGCATGCCAACAGGCGAAAACAGGAAATCTCTGGGCCCCCTGGCCATTGCGGGTGTAGAGCCTTACCAGATGAAAGCCGGTGAGGAGTACATGAATGACCAACAGAAGGTACATTTTCGCAAGATCCTGGGAGCCTGGCGCAACCAACTGATGCAGGAAGTTGACCGCACCGTCGACCACATGAAGGATGAGGCTGCCAACTTCCCGGATCCCGTGGATCGCGCCGCGCAAGAAGAAGAGTTTGCTCTCGAACTGCGCACCCGCGACCGTGAACGCAAGCTGATCAAGAAGATCGAGAAAACCTTGCTGCTGCTCGAAGAAGATGACTTCGGTTACTGCGAGCATTGCGGCATCGAGATCGGCATCCGCCGTCTGGAAGCCCGTCCGACCGCAGACCTCTGCGTGGACTGCAAGACGCTGGCCGAGATCAAGGAAAAACAGATGGCTGGCTGATGCCGCCCATCCACAGGAACGAAAAGGGAGCCCAGGCTCCCTTTTTTATTGAGCTTTTGGTCGGGCCGTCCCAGAATGCAGCCTCAATGCAACGCCTACCCGAATTGCCATGGTCATGACATCCGCCCCCTCCCGACGCCCCTATGTGGGCCGCTTCGCCCCCTCACCGTCCGGTCCGCTCCACTTCGGATCCCTGGTCGCCGCCCTTGGCAGCTTCTTGCAGGCCAGGGCGCAGCAGGGACGCTGGCTGGTGCGCATCGAAGACATCGATCCCCCGCGGGAGATGCCGGGAGCGGCTGACCTTATCCTCACCACCCTGGAGGCACACGGTCTTGGCTGGGATGGGGAGGTGATGTTCCAGAGCGCGCGCCATGGCCGCTATGACGAGATCATCGATCAGCTCTATCGGGCCGGGGATCTCTACTGGTGCCGCTGTACCCGACGCGAAATCATGGCCGCAGGGGGGTTCTACAACGGTCATTGCCGCACCCTGGGGCTGACCGCCGAGGGGTGTGCCGCCCGTTTGCGCCAGCACCACCCGGTCTATCGGTTCGAGGATGCGCTGCAGGGAGAGATCACCGTCCCCGCGGCGCTGGCGGAGGAGGACTTCATCGTGCGCCGCCGGGACGGGCTCTATGCCTACAACCTGGCGGTGGTGGTGGATGACATGGACAGCGGCATCACCGAGATCGTCCGCGGCGCCGATCTGCTGAAGCCCACTGTGCGCCAGATTGCCCTCTACCAGACCCTGGGGGCAGAGGTGCCCGCCTGGGTGCACTTGCCGCTGGCGGTGCAAGCGGATGGCAACAAGCTCTCCAAGCAGAACCATGCGCCGGCGCTGTCGCCGGACGAGGCACGACCGGCCCTGTGGCAGGCGCTGCACTTTCTCGGTCAGTGCCCGCCGCCCGAGCTGATGGCGAGCCGGATCGACGAGATCATCGGCTGGGGCATCGCCCACTGGCAGCTGGTCCGGGTGCCCCGCCAGCAGAAGATCCCGCAAGGGCAAAGCTAGCCCCGGCTGCATTTCTTGCCCCAAAAGGACCAATCAAGGGGAAGCAGGCCACACCGTTTCTCATTTGGTTGGGGCTGAGCTATGATAGGCCGCTATTTTTTTGGCCTCCCGTCAATTTGAAGTCATAACGAGGTGTACCATTTTTTCCCAGATCGCAAACTTTTGCCGCAAAGTGCTCGGCAAGGAAGACGGCGAGCAGTCGGTGGAGTCCCCCATTCCGGCCCGTGTCGCCGGACAGCGCCGTACCTTGAGCCGTGACCAGCACCCGATTTCGCGCAAAGAGATCAGCGAGAATGCCCTCAAGGTGCTCTATCGCCTGAACAAGGGGGGCTATGAGGCCTACCTGGTCGGCGGCGGCGTCCGTGACCTGCTGCTCGGGAAGACCCCCAAGGATTTCGACATCGCCACCGACGCGACGCCGGAGCAGATCAAGGCGCTGTTCAGCAACTGCCGCCTGATTGGCCGCCGTTTCCGCCTGGCCCACATCGTCTTTGGTCGTGACGTGATCGAAGTGGCCACCTTCCGGGGTCACCACCATCAGGTCAATACCAGCAAGCATGTGTCGGCCCAGTCCGATGAAGGCATGCTGCTGCGGGACAACGTCTACGGCACCATCGAAGAGGATGCCGAGCGTCGCGACTTTACCGTCAACGCCCTCTACTACAGCGCCAAGGATTTCACCCTGCACGATTTCGAGGGCGGGCTGGAAGATCTGGCCGCGCGCAGGCTGGAGCTCATCGGTGACCCCGAGACCCGTTACCGGGAAGATCCGGTGCGCATGCTGCGCGCCGTGCGCTTCGCCGCCAAGCTGGACATGACCATCAGCCCGCGTACCGCCGCGCCCATCCGGGAGCTGGCCCCGCTGCTGCAGGACATCCCGGCCGCCCGCCTGTTCGAGGAGACCCTCAAGCTGTTCCTGGCGGGGGACGGTCTGGCCACCTACAAGCTGCTGCGGGAATACGGGCTGTTCCAGCCGCTGTTCCCCCAGGTAGCCGCCCTGTTCACGCCCCACGGCAACTCGCCCTACGAGCAGTTCATCGAGCAGGCGCTGATGGACACCGATACCCGGGTCCGTGAAGAGAAGCGCGTCACTCCCGCCTTCCTCTACGCCACCCTGCTGTGGGGTGCCGTTGAGGCCCGCGGCCGGGTGCTGGAAAACGAGAGCGGTCTGCCCTGGTACGATGCCTTCATGCTGGCCATCAACGAGGTGCTGGACAACCAGGTGCGGATCATCGCCGTGCCGCGCCGCTTCACCACGGACGTGCGCGACATCTGGGCCCTGCAACAGCGCCTGACCCGCCGCCAGGGCAAGCACCCCGAGCGCGCCATGGAGCACCCGAAATTCCGTGCGGCCTTCGACTTCCTGTTGCTGCGCAACCGGGTCGAGCGCGGCCTCGGCGAGCTGGCGAGCTGGTGGGAGCGCTATGTGGCCTCCAACCCGGATGTGCGCCCGCAACTGCAACGGGAGGCGACCCGCCGCCCGGCAAGCGGTGAGCGCGGTCAGGCTGGTGAGGCCCGCAGCAACGATGGCGAGAAGCGCAGCGGCAATGGCCGCAACCGCCGTCGCCCCCGTCGCCGCAAGCCGAAGTCGGCAGAGTAAGGATCCGCCGATGATCGAGGTCTTCGTCGCCATCGGCTCCAACCTGGCCGACCCCCTCGGCCAGGCTCGTCGCGCCATCGCCGCGCTGGCGACCCTGCCCGAGTCAGAGCTGCTGCAGACCTCCCACCTTTACGGCAGCCGCCCCATGGGCCCTGCGGATCAGCCGGACTACATCAATGCCGTGGCGCGCCTTGCTACCCGCCTCAGCCCTCTGGCGCTGCTGGACGAGCTGCAGCGCATCGAGCAGGCACAGGGACGAGTGCGCAAAGATGAGCGCTGGGGCCCCCGGACCCTGGATCTCGATCTGCTGCTGTACGGTGACGAGGTCATCCGGCATGAGCGCCTGACTGTGCCTCACTATGGCATGAAGGAGCGGGAGTTCGTCCTGCTGCCCCTTGCCGAGATAGCCCCCTCCCTGGTGCTGCCCTGCGGCACCCCGCTCACCGAACTGGTTGCCCGCTGCCCGCGCAATGGACTCGCGATCCTGGCCGGTGCAGCAGGCGAGTAGAGAAGAGTAGGAACAACGTAATGAGCAAGATCACCACTACCCACCTGCAGAAGATGAAGCAGGACGGACAGAAAATCACCGCCATCACCGCCTATGACGCCACCTTCGCCAAGCTGTTCGACGACGAGGGCGCCCAGGTGCTGCTCATCGGCGACTCCCTCGGCATGGTATTGCAGGGCGGAGACGACACCCTGGCGGTCAGCATGGACGAGATGGTCTATCACACCCGCTGCGTGGTGCGCGGCACCACCAATGCCCTGGTGGTGACCGACATGCCGTTCATGAGCTACGCCACCCCGGAGCAGACCTACCAGAACGCGGCGCGCCTGATGGCGGCCGGTGCCCGCATGGTGAAGATGGAAGGGGGGGACTGGCTGTGCGACTCCATCCGCCACCTGACCCGTAACGGGGTGCCGGTGTGCGGCCATCTCGGCCTGACCCCGCAATCCGTCCACGTGTTTGGCGGCTTCAAGGTACAGGGGCGCGACGAATTCCACGCCCAGGAGATCTACCGCCAGGCACTGGAGCTGCAAGCGGCCGGCATCCAGTTGCTGGTGCTCGAGTGCGTGCCCGTCTCTCTGGCAGAGCGCATCACCAAGGCGCTGCGCATTCCGGTGATCGGCATCGGTGCCGGCCCTGCCACCGACGGCCAGATCCTGGTGATGCACGATGCCTTCGGCATCACCTCGGGTTATGTGCCCAAGTTCACCAAGAACTTCCTGGCCGAGACCGGTGACATGCGTGCCGCCATTCGTCTCTACGTGCAGCAGGTGAGCGAGGGGACCTTCCCCGGCCCCGAGCACTGCTTCAACTGACTTTCTGTCGTCATGAGCGCGGGGGCCTGTGCCCCCGTCTTGCCCTCCCCCCTGACGACCCCCTCTTTTATTGATTCATCTGAAGGTGAACTGACGATGTTGGTTGTGAACAATCCCGCCGCGCTGCGCGAGCAGATCGGTCAATGGCATCGCGAAGGCCGCGCCATCGCATTCGTGCCCACCATGGGCAATCTGCATCAGGGTCATCTCACCCTGGTCGAGGAGGCCCGCCGCCATGGCGACAAGGTGGTGGTCAGCATCTTTGTGAACCCCTTGCAGTTCGACAAGGCCGAGGATCTCGCCAACTACCCCCGCACCCTGGAGCAGGATTGCGCCGCCCTGGAGGCCGCCGGTGTCGACCTGGTCTTCACCCCGACGCCGGAGATCATGTATCCCCAGGGGCTCGCCAGCCAGACCTTCGTCGAGGTGCCCGGCATCTCCAGCCTGCTGGAAGGGGCGCTGCGTCCGGGGCATTTTCGCGGGGTCAGCACCGTGGTCACCAAGCTGTTCAATCTGGTACAGCCGAACGTGGCCTGCTTTGGCGAGAAGGATTACCAGCAGCTCGCGCTCATTCGCAAGATGGTGGCCGACATGGCCATGCCCATCGAGATCGTGGGCGTGCCGACCGTGCGGGCCGAAGACGGGCTTGCCCTCTCTTCGCGCAACGGCTATCTGACCGCTGCCGAACGGGCCATTGCCCCCGAGCTCGCGCGCACCATGAACTGGATTGCCGGGCAGATTGAAGCGGGGAACAGTCACCTTCCCTCCCTGGTTGCCCAGGCCAGCCAGCGCCTCGACAACGCGGGATTCAGGACGGATGCCATCGACATCGTCGATGCCGACACCCTGGAATCCGCCAGCGCCGAGAGCCAGCGCCTGGTGATCCTGATGGCCGCCTATCTGGGCAAGGCCCGCCTCATCGACAACCGGGTCGTCGCCCTGCGGGGTTGAGACACGGCAAGGAGACCACGATGTCCAAGAAGGTTTACTGCATCGCCCAGTTCCAGCCCAAGCCGGGCCAGGAGCAGGCCCTGTTCCGCGTCCTGCAAGGGCTCGAACCCGACACCCTGCGTGAAGATGGCTGCCTGCAGTACATCGTCACCCGCCATATCCAGAGCCCCTTTGCCGAGGGGGAGAGCTTCCCCATCGTCTTCAACGAGATCTGGCGCGACATGGCGAGCTTCGAGGCCCACTGCCAGCGCGCCGGTATCAAGGCCTTCTTCGAGCGCTACTGCCTCGCGGATGATGGCCTCGCGGCCAAGTGGAACGTCTGCGTCTACAGCGACGAGCCCGCGGACTACGATGCCCCGGCCCTCTGAGACCGACATGTGCAAATAAAAAGGCGCCCGAGGGCGCCTTTTTGCTGGCAGGTGCGCGCCTCAGTGGCGCAGACCGGTGCCGCGGGAGATGAGCCACCAGGCCATCCCGTAGAGCACCAGGATGAAGCCGATGATGATGAGATAGGCGGTGCCGAGGGGCACGTCGGAGATCCCGAGGAAGCCGTAGCGGAACGCGTTCACCATGTAGATGATGGGGTTCACCTGGGAAACCCCCTGCCAGAACGGCGGCAGCAGGGTGATGGAGTAGAAGACGCCCCCCAGATAGGTCAGGGGAGTCAGGATGAAGGTCGGGATGATGCTGATGTCATCAAACGACTTCGCGAACACCGCGTTGATGAGCCCCCCCAGGGAGAAGAGGATGGAGGTGAGCAGCACGGTCACGCAGACGCTGAACAGGTGATGGATCTGCAGCGGCACGAAGAACAGCGACACCAGGGTGACGATGAGGCCGACACAGAGGCCGCGCGCCACGCCACCGCCCACATACCCCGCGATGATGATGTAGTTGGGCACCGGCGCCACCAGCAGCTCCTCCACGTTGCGCTGGAACTTGGCGCTGTAGAAGGAGGAGGCGACGTTGGAGTAGGAGTTGGTGATGACCGACATCATGATGAGGCCGGGCACGATGAACTCCATGTAGCTGAAGCCACCCATGTCACCGATGCGCGAGCCGATGAGGTTGCCGAAGATGACGAAGTAGAGGCTCATGGTGATGGCGGGCGGCACCAGGGTCTGGATCCAGATCCGGGTGAAGCGGCTCACTTCCTTGGCCAGAATGCTCTTGAAGGCGATGTAATAGGTCATGGGGTTCATGCTTTGCGACCCTCCTCTACCAGATTGACGAACAGCTCTTCCAGCCGGTTCGCCTTGTTGCGCATGCTGAGCACCTTCACCCCCTGGGCGGAGAGCTGCTCGAACAGGCTGTTGAGGGACTGGCTCTTCTCCAGCTCCACTTCCAGGGTGTTCTCATCCTGCATCCGGCCGTTGAACTCGGGCAGGGCCGGAACGCTGGAGCCCGGCACCAGATCCAGCAGGAAGGTCTCGCGACCCAGCTTGCCGAGCAGGCTCTTCATGCTGGTGTTCTCGATGAGACGGCCCTTGTCGATGATGCCGATGTTGCGGCACAGCATCTCGGCCTCTTCCAGGTAGTGGGTGGTCAGGATGATGGTCACCCCCTGCTCGTTGAGATCCTTGAGGAAACTCCACATGGAACGGCGGATCTCGATGTCCACCCCGGCGGTCGGCTCATCCAGGATCAGCAGCTTGGGCTCATGCATCAGGGCGCGGGCGATCATCAACCGGCGCTTCATGCCACCGGAGAGAGTGCGGGCCGCCATGTCGCGCTTGTCCCACAGATCGAGCTGACGCAGGTACTTCTCGGCGCGCACCTTGGCCTCGGCCCGCGGCACTCCATAGAAACCGGCCTGGTGAGTCACTATCTGGCTCACCTTCTCGAACTGGCTGAAGTTGAACTCCTGGGGCACCAGGCCGAGCTGGGACTTGGCCAGCTCCAGATCGGTATCGATGTCATGACCGAATACCTTCACCTTGCCGGCACTCTTGTTGACCAGTGAGCTGATCACGCCGATGGTGGTGGATTTGCCCGCCCCGTTGGGACCGAGCAGGGCGAAGAAATCCCCCTGTTTGACGGTGAGATCGATGCCCTTGAGGGCTTCGACGCCCCCCTGATAGGTCTTCTTCAGACCGCTGATTTCCAATGCGTTCATTGCAACCCCTGTGATGGATGAGCCCATCTCGAGACAGAAAAGGCGGCTGTGACGCCGCCTGAAGACAGTCGATGGCGGGCCGGCCAGCCTGCCTTGCTACTTCGGACCCGGCTTACTCTTGCGGTACGACCTTGCCGATGAAAGGCAGGTTACGGTACTTCTGGGCGTAGTCAATGCCACAGCCCACCACGAACTCGTCCGGGATGGAGAAGCCAAGCCAGTCCACCGGCACCTGAACCTCGCGGCGGGACGGTTTGTCCAGCAGGGTGCAGATGGCCAGGGATTTCGGCTCGCGCAGGGAGAGGATCTCGCGCACCTTGTTGAGGGTGTAACCGGTGTCGATGATGTCCTCCACGATCACCACGTCCTTGCCTTTGATGTCGTCATCCAGATCCTTGAGGATGCGCACGTCACGGGTGCTGTGCATACCGGAGCCGTAGCTGGAGGCAGTCATAAAGTCCAGGGTGATGGGCAATTGGCACTGACGGCAGAGATCCGCCAGGAAGACGCAGGAGCCGCGCAGCAGGCCGATCATGACCACTTCCTCGGAGCCCTGGTAACGGGCGGTAATCTCTTCACCCAGCGTGGCGATCCGGGCTGCAACCTCGGCCTCGGGGATCATCACCTCGACAATGTGTTTCATCACATACTCCAATAATGACCAAAGGGTTATTGGCCGTTCATTAACGTCAAAACCGAGGATTCTACCACTCCAACCAGTGGGCGTCAGGCATACGTGATGCTTTTATCGGCTTATTTTAATTGATAGAGTTAGCAAGCCTTCGGGCATTATCGGTGACAATACTATAAACACCATAATCAATAACTATTAGATGAAAAAACTATGGAACCACGCGCAGAAATAAGACGTCGAACCCGGCTTTCGCCGGAGGCTCGCCGTGATCAATTGATGGAGTGTGCCGTCGAGGTATTTTCCCGTCGCGGCATCGGCCGTGCGGGGCATGCCGAGATAGCCGAACAGGCAAAGGTCTCGGTTGCGACCGTTTTTAACTATTTCAATACTCGTGAAGATCTGGTCGACGAAGTGCTGACAGAAATCGAAGCCTTCGTACAGCAGATCCTCGAACAGGCCTACAACGGTCAGGGCTCCGCCAGGGAGAGCATTCACCGCCACGTGAAGCTGTTCGTTGACGCCGCCTATGACAAGCCCGATCACGCCAGCATCTGGCTGGAGTGGAGCTCCTCGGTGCGGGAAGAAGTGTGGCCTCGCTACACCCGGCTGCTGGACAAGGCGCTGGAGCGCATTGCCCCCCACCTGCAACGGGCCATCGACAACGGCGAGATTCAGAGCGTGCTGTCGGCGCAGGATCTGGCCCGCTCCCTGACCGGTTTTGGCTATGTGATGATGCAGATGATCAATCAGCCGCAGCGTCCGAGCCGGGAAGAGGTGACGGATTTCCTGTTCAAGTACGTGACGGCCCCCATCCAGGCCAGCTGACTCGCGCAGATGTTGACAAAGCGGCGCCGGGCTTTACAGCCCGGCGCCGCTTTTTTGTCCGCTCCCCGCCGTATCAGTGGTTTGCATAACCCCAGCGACTGGTCAACTCATGCTCAACACCCAGGTGGTCGAGGATGCGGGCGACCATGAAGTCCACCAGATCCTCGATGCTTTTGGGTTCATGGTAGAACCCTGGCGCCGCCGGCATGATGGTCACACCAAGACGGGCAAGCTTGAGCATGTTCTCCAGATGGATCGCCGAGAAGGGGCTCTCCCGGGGAACCAGAATCAGCTGGCCCCGCTCCTTGATCACCACGTCCGCCGCCCGCTCCAGCAGGTTGTCCGAGGTGCCGTTGGCAATGGCCGAGACGGTGCCCATGGAGCAGGGGCAGACCACCATCTGTTTGGGGGCCGCCGAGCCGGAAGCCACCGGCGAGAACCACTCCTCCTTGCCGCAGGCGACGATCTGACCCTCTTTGGCACCATAATGGCGACAGAGGTACGCCGACAGCTCCCTGGGGGAGCCCGGCCAATCCTGCTGCTGCTCGGTCTTGAGCACAACCCTGGCCGCCGAGGAGGCGAGCAGGAAGACCCGATAGTCCGCCTGCACCAGGCATTCCAGCAGGCGCAGGGCATAGGGAGCGCCGGAGGCGCCGGTCAGCGCCAGAGTGATGGCCTTGTTCATGATGTGCTCTGCTGCTCCTTGAGGCGGGCGATCAGCTTGTCGTGAATGCCGCCGAACCCGCCGTTGCTCATGATCAGAATATGATCCCCTGGGCGGCTCTCGGCCACCAGGGCGCCAATCAGGGCATCAAGGGCCTCGAATACCCGGGCAGGCCGGGTCATGTGGGCCGTCACCTCCCCCAGATCCCAGCCGATGTTGGGGGGCTGGAAGAAGAACACCTCGTCGGCACCGTCGAAGCAACCGGCCAGCTCCTCCTTGTGAACCCCGAGCTTCATGGTGTTGGAGCGGGGCTCCAGCACCGCCAGGATGCGGGCCTTGCCCACCTTGGCGCGCAGTCCACCCAGGGTGGTCTCGATGGCGGTGGGGTGATGGGCGAAGTCGTCATAGACGCTGATCCCGGCCACTTCCCCTTTCAGCTCCATGCGCCGCTTGGGGGACTTGAACTGGCAGAGGGCGTTGATCCCGTGCTCCACCATGACACCGGCATGGCGGGCGGCGGCGATGGCCATCAGACCGTTGTTGACGTTGTGCTCTCCGATGCACTCCCAGTGCACCTCGCCCTGTTTCACGCCATCCAGCCACACCTCGAAGGCGGAGCCGTCATCGGCCAGCTTCACCGCCTTCCACTTGGCGTCGTCCTGGCCCACCAGCTCCACCTCGCTCCAGCGGCCCATCTCGCGCACGGCGGTAAGGTTGTCATCACCTTTGGGGAAGAGCACCCGGCCGTTGCTCGGCACGGTGCGCATCAGGTGGTGGAACTGGCGCTGGATGGCGGCGAGATCCGGGAAGATGTCAGCGTGGTCGAACTCCAGGTTGTTCATCACCAGGGTGCGCGGGTGGTAGTGGACAAACTTGGATCGCTTGTCGAAGAAGGCGCAGTCATATTCGTCCGCTTCAATCACAAAGAAGGGAGCCGAGCCGAGACGGGCGGAAACCGGGAAGTTGCCCGGCACGCCGCCGATGAGGAAACCGGGTTCCAGCTTGGCATACTCCAGCACCCAGGCCAGCATGCTGGCGGTGGTGGTCTTGCCATGGGTGCCCGCGACGGCCAGCACCCAGCGATCTTTCAGCACGTGCTCCAGCAGCCACTGGGGGCCGGAGATATAGGGCAGATTGCGGTCCAGCACATATTCCACACAGGGGTTGCCACGGCTCATGGCATTGCCGATCACCACCAGATCCGGCGCCGGATCGAGCTGGGAGGGGTCGTAGCCTTCGGTCAGTTCGATGCCCTGTTGCTCGAGCTGGGTGCTCATGGGGGGATAGACGTTGGCGTCGGAGCCGGTCACCCGATAGCCAAGCTGTTTTGCCAACACCGCCAGACCACCCATGAAGGTGCCGCAGATCCCGAGAATGTGAATGTGCATACCGCTGCCTTTTCCAGTAAAGGGAGTGCGCATTCTAGGGTCTGTTGACCCGGTGGCACAAGCCGCGCCCATGGGGAGCGAAGGCATCCGCGCCCGCAGACGACAGAAATCGGGCAAGCGCGGGGAAAAGCTACCCTCCGCCACGCCACCCGGCCCTTGAAATATGGTCATTTGACGGGACATCGCTATAATGTCGGCCTGCAAACTTGACTCCAACACTCAAAGGAAACGTCATGAGCCTGAACCTGGTACCGGCCGGCAAGAGCCTGCCTGACGACATCTACGTCATCATCGAAATCCCGCAGAACGCCGACCCGATCAAATACGAAGTCGACAAGGACAGCGGCGCCATCTTCGTTGACCGTTTCATGTCCACCCCGATGTTCTACCCGTGCAACTACGGTTACGTGAACGCCACCCTGTCCCTGGACGGGGATCCGGTCGACGTGCTGGTTCCGACTCCCTACCCGCTGCTGGCTGGCTCCGTCATCCGCTGCCGCCCGGTCGGCGTGCTGAAGATGACCGACGAATCAGGCGAAGACGCCAAGATCGTGGCCGTTCCCCACTCCAAGCTGACCAAGCAGTACGATCACATCCAGGATGTGAACGATCTGCCCGAGCTGCTGAAAGCCCAGATCCAGCACTTCTTCGAGCGCTACAAAGAGCTGGAAGCGGGCAAGTGGGTCAAGGTGGAAGGTTGGGGCGACAAGGCCGCTGCCGAAGCCGAAATCAAGACCTCTGCCGAGCGTTACGCTGCAAAATAAGCGTATTCCTCGCAAAAAAGGCGCCTTATGGCGCCTTTTTTATGGGGCGTTGCGGGGACGCTCCGGGGGGATCCCCCTGGATATAGAGGTCGCGCCCATTTTGCCGATAGGGGCGGTAATAGTCATCACCGCAGCGATATTCCTGACCGGCACCTCCCACCAGATCGCAGTTGACCGGCAGCACCTCCAGCCACTTGATGGCCTGCTGGAATCGCAGCCACTCCTGCCATTCATGCTCCCGGGCCAGCTGATCCCGCAGGGCGAAGGTATCCGCGCTGGACAATCCCTGATTGACGATGACCTGCCCCGCCAGCGCCGGCGTGGCCACCAATATCAGCAGAAACCGTGAAACAAGCTTCATGATGATTTCCCCCATGACTTATTTCCTGAATTAAATTTAAAGTCAGATCAGATAATTACCAATATATCTGTCACCAGACCAATCCAAATGCCGGTCACTCACCTAGTTGTTTATTATCAACCCAGGCGGAGGCGCACCATGAAACTGGCACAAGGCTTTCTGTGCAGTCTGCTCTTCGGCACCATGGCGCAGGCCAACGAGATCAACCTGAGCTGGCAGTGGCAATCTGCGGATGGTCAGCAAAAGCACCTGCAATTGACGGCGGATGAGCGCACCTTTTCAGCCAGCCGTCACGAGATGACACAGCTCGACACCGCCCTCAACTTCCCGCTGGAAACACTCTACTCCTACATCAGTCCGCGCCTCTACAACAGCATCAACCAGATCAACCAGCACAGCCCGGAGACGGCCACCAAGTTCCGCAACCTGGAACAGGCCTTTACCCTGCACGACAGCAGCCTCGAATCCGCCCAGTTCTGGCAGGCCTACCGGCAATATCAGGAGGACGCCTTCTACGAGATGCGGGTCCAGCCCTGCGTTCACCCGGCCAATCAGAAGCTGCCCTGTGTGCGCCCCAACTACTCCCAGCTGTTCTATCAGTTCAAGGGAGACCTCAAACCCCTGGCACAGCAGTTTTCGGCCAAGGATCTCGCCACCAGCGTCACCCTGCTGCAGGAGTGGCTGAGCGGCATCCCCACCCCGCCCGAGCAGATGGACCACTTCGCTCCGCCCTTGCAGGCCCTGCAGGACAACAAGGCCGACAGCGACGAGAAGGCGCTGCTCATGGCCAGTCTGCTGGCGGAGCTGGCGCCCCAGTACAGTCTCAGCATCATCTATCCGAACATCAGCATAGGCAGCGTCTCGCCGGCCTGGCTCGCCATCACGGCCGACAGCGGCCTTGAGGGAGACACCCTGGTGATCGGCAATCAGCGCCACGTGCTGCTCACCGGTTCTCCCCTGCTGGCCCAGCAGATGACGATGGCCCAGATTCCCTTGATCAGCGAACCGCTCTACTAGCCTCTTCTGACCATCACTTGCTTTTGATGGATGACATGCCATCCTTGCCGCCGTCATTGGGGGGATGGCGACCATGTTGACAAGATCACCGTCGCACCCTGCATTATTTAACACTTTTTAAACAGATCCGATCAGTTTAGGATGTTCAGGGTCCCATTCCCTCGACCCAAAAATCGTTATAACATCACAAAGGAGTGTCATCCGGATGAAACATCTCGTGCTTACTCTGGCGCTGCTGCCAACCCTGGTCATGGCCCACAACATCAAGGAATCAACCCAGGTGCCGCTGGTCAACATCAGCGACAAGGGGGAGCTGGTGCTCAAGGAGAAGGAGATCAGCTATCAGCCCTGGCAGAGCAAGGTCCTGACCGGCAAGGTCTTCCTGATCCAGCACATTGCGGGTCGCTCCAGCGCCAAGGAGCTCAATGCCCCCATGATCGAGGCGATCAAGGCGGCCAAGCTGCCCCACGACAAGTACCAGACCGTCACCATCATCAACAGCAATGACGCCATCTGGGGCACGTCCGGTTTCGTGAAGAGCAGTGCCGAGGACAGCAAGAAGGAGTTCCCCTGGTCCGCCATGGTGCTGGATGCCAAGGGGATGGCCCGCAACGCCTGGGCGCTTACCCCGGAAAGTTCGGCCATCATACTGCTGGATAAAGAGGGCAAGGTGCTGTTTGCCAAAGATGGCCAGCTCGATGCCGCCGAGATAACCAAGGTGATGGGGCTCATCCAGTCCCATCTCTGAATCAGAGAGAAGGGCGCTGATGGCGCCCTTTCCACAAGGGTCTATGGGTCGTTCCACACTGACAATCTGGGTGTTGCTGCTGGGCTGGTTGTGGATGCAACCTGCGCTGGCACAACACCCTCTTGAAGCAGCCCTGCCCGATCACGGTCATGCCTGCACCCTCTGCGTCCTGCATCTGGATGGCAAGCTGGCACTGACGCCGACCCCCGTACTCCCTCCCCTCTCCTCTGGCATCGACCGGTATATCGGCACTCCCCAACCGAGGACGGCCACCGGCACCACGGGACATCGCCGTATCCGCGCCCCACCGCCCCTTCATTGTTTCTTTTTTTGAACCAATCTTTTCTCTATTTATTCAAAAGGATTAACGATGAAAGCAGTCACCCTGTTGCTGGCCGCTGCCGCCTTCGGCGCCCAGGCCAATCACGACGAACACGAAAGCCACAGCCACGGTGCCCATGAGCACGGTCACGGCCACCTCAACCTGGTACTCGACGGCAACCAGCTGATGATCGAGTTGCAGGCCCCTGCCGCCGATCTGGTGGGCTTCGAGCATGCCGCCAACACCGATGAGGAGAAAGCGCAGTATGCCAAGGCGGTGGCCCGCCTCCAGCAGCCCGACGCCCTCTTCCGTTTCGACCCGGCCGCCGGCTGCAAGCTGACCCAGCAAGAGCTGCAGGCCGCCAAGGAAGATCATGACCATGACCATGAGCACGAGCACGAGCACGAGCACGAGCACGAGCACGACAAGGCTGATGGCGCTCACGATGAACACCATCACGACGACGCGGGCCATGCGGACATGGGGGCCATGTACACCTACACCTGCGCTACCCCGGCCAAGCTCACCGGTCTCGAGGCTACCCTGTTCAGCCTCTACCCGAGCCTGGATAAGCTGAGCGTGCAGGGCATACTGCCCACCGGCCAGACCGCCGCCGAACTGACTCCGTCCGCCAACAAACTGGGCTGGTAACACCATGAAACATGCCGTGGTTGAGATCCGTGATCTGGCCTTTGCCTGGCCGGGTCACGAAGCCGTCCTCGATCTGCCCGCCCTTCGCATCCACGAGGGTGAGCGCGTCTTCATCAAGGGCCCATCGGGTTGTGGCAAATCCACCCTGCTCGGGTTGCTGGCCGGCATCCAGACCGCCAACCACGGCACCCTGGAGGTGCTGGGCCAGCCCCTGGCCCGGCTTTCCGGCCGCGCCCGTGACCAGTTCCGGGCGGCCAATCTGGGGTACATCTTCCAGCAGTTCAATCTGCTGCCGTTTCTCTCGGTGCAGGACAACGTCACCGCTGCCCTCACCTTTTCACCCGCCAAGCGGGCCCGCCTGACAGGGAGCCCCGAGCAGGAAGCGCGCCGCCTGCTGGCAGAACTGCAACTGCCGGATGAGGCGCTCCATCGCCCCGTCCACGCCCTCAGCATCGGCCAGCAGCAGCGGGTTGCCGCCGCCCGCGCCCTGATAGGCACCCCTCCTCTGGTGATCGCCGACGAGCCCACCTCGGCCCTGGACACCGACAACCGGGCCGCCTTCATCCGGCTGCTGTTCGAGGAGTGCGACAAGCAGGGATCTACCCTGGTCTTCGTCAGTCACGATCCCTATCTGGAGCCCCTCTTCCCCCGGGTGGAGAACCTGCAACAGCTCAACCGGAGGGCGGCATGACCACACGCCATCATCTCGCAGCCCGTCCGGCCATCTCCCCTTCACTGCGGAGGCTTTCATGCTGAAACTCGCCCTGCAAAGTCTCTGGGCCCGTCGCCTCACCGCCGGGCTCACCCTGCTGGCCGTCGCCATCAGCGTCACCCTGCTGCTCGGGGTGGAGCGGGTGCGCAGTCAGGCACGGGACAGCTTCGCCAACACCGTCTCGGGCACCGATCTCATCGTCGGCGCCCGCTCCGGCCAGGTGAACCTGCTGCTCTATTCGGTGTTTCGCATCGGCAACCCCACCAACAACGTGGGCTGGGACTCCTATCAGGCCATCAAGGCCAGGCCCGGCATCGCCTGGACCATCCCCCTCTCCCTTGGCGACTCCCACAAGGGGTTTCGCGTGCTCGGCACCAACGGGGACTACTTCACCCACCTGAAGTACGGCAAGCAGCAAGCGCTCGTCCTGCGCGAAGGTCGCCCCTTCGAAACACCGTTTGAAGCGGTGCTGGGTGCCCAGGTGGCCGAAAAGCTCGGCTATCACCTGGATCAATCCATCGTCATCGCCCATGGCGCCGGCAACACCTCGTTCAGCCAGCACGACAACATGCCGTTCAAGGTGGTGGGGATCCTGGCCCCCACCGGCACCCCCATCGATCGCACCATTCATGTGCCGCTGGCGGGCATAGAGGCGATCCACCTGGGCTGGGACACCGGTCGTCACAGCAAGAACGTGACCCCGGAACAGGCGATGGCGCAGGATCTCACCCCCAAGACCATCACCGCCTTCATGGTGGGGCTGAGCAACCGGATCCTGGCGTTCCAGTTGCAGCGCAGCGTCAACACCTATCCCAGAGAGCCCCTGATGGCCATCCTGCCGGGAGCCGCCCTGCAGGAGCTCTGGGGGCTGATGAGCGTGGCGGAGACCGCCCTGTCGGTGATCGCAGGCTTCGTGGTGGTGGCGGGCCTCATCGGCATGCTGACCACCCTGCTCGCCGGCCTCAACGAGCGGCGCCGCGAGCTCGCCATTCTGCGCTCCCTGGGGGCGGGCCCTGCCCACCTCTTCCTGCTGCTGGCGCTGGAGGCGATGGCGCTCACCACGGCGGGCATCGCCCTCGGGGTGGCCGCGCTCTATCTCGGTCAGGGGCTTGCTAGCCCCTGGCTGCTCAGCCACTATGGCCTGCAAATGAGCCTGGGTCTGCCGAGCGCCTATGAGTGGCAACTGCTGGGCCTGGTCTGGCTGGCGGGCATGGTGATCGGGCTGCTGCCTGCCGCCCGCGCTTACCGCTACAGCCTGAGCGACGGCATGAGCATTCGCGTCTGACCCGACGCATCCGACCAAGAGAGAAGAACAGATGATGAAGTGGAAAATAGTGGCGCTGCTGGCCAGCCTGCTGGTGCTGCCTGCCATGGCTGCAGATTACAAGACCATCGACTGGGATATCCTCATCCCGGAGGGGGAAAAACTGCTGCCACCGCCCCAGGTCAGCCATGATGGCGACTTCTCCTCGGTGCCCCAGCCGGTGGGGGGCGTCAACAAGAAGCTGGACAATCAGGAGGTGCGGATCCCCGGGTTCGTGGTGCCCCTGGAAGGGGATGCCAAGACCATCACCGCCTTCCTGCTGGTCCCCTACTTCGGCGCCTGCATTCACGTGCCGCCCCCGCCCACCAACCAGGTGATCTACGTGAGCTACCCCAAGGGGGCGCCGGTGGATGACCTCTGGGACGCCATCTGGGTCAAGGGCAAGATGCACACCGTCAGCTCCAGCCACGAGATGGCCACCGCCTCCTACTCCATGGACGCGGTCGAGGTCAGCGTCTACGAAGAGTGAGCCCCTGATGGCCTCCCCCGGGAGGCCATTTTTTTATCCCGTGACGACCCCGGCAAAGGGATTGTTCATGGATCTGGTTGGAGTAACATTCACTACCAGACCTTGCCATCACGGAGCCAGCATGGCTGACCTGCCCCCCAAGAAAGAGAGTTCCATCCTGAGCAGCCAGGAGCAGACCCTGCGCCTGGCCCGCAGCCGCGGCATCGATGGCATGCTCACCCGCAACAGCGACAGCACCTTCGAGCAGCGCGCCACCTTCCGCCAGTTGGCGGAGCAGGCCACCCGCCAGCGCAATCTGGAATCCATCATGGTGATGGCCGCGCGCCACTGCGAAGAGACCGCCGCCGGCGGCGAGATAGACAGCGACTGGCTCACCCGCTTCCTGCAACTGGCCGAAGACATCAGCATGACCCCCATGCAGCAGTTGTGGGGCCGCATCTTCGCCCTGGAAGTGGCGACCCCGGGCCGCTTCTCCATCCGTGCCCTCAACACCCTCAAGGAGATGACCCAGCGCGAAGCCCAGCTGTTCCAGCGCATCTGCGCCCTCTCCTGCCACTACGAGGGCAGTGACGAGCAGCGCCTGCTGCTGGGCATGCACAAGGGGGCCAGCCTGCTCAGTCGCGCCAAGGTCACCCGAATGGGGCTCGGCAAATACCGGGTGCCCTACAGCGCCCTGCTGCTGTTGTGCGATCTCGGGCTGCTACACCGTGGCGAGCTCGAATCCGGCCCCCTGCCCGCCGACGGGGTCGAGCTGGCCTTTGGCAACCAGCGCTGGCGTCTGCGCCAACGCCAGAGCAACCTCACCCTGCTCTATTACCGGCTCACCCCCATCGGCAACGAGCTTGCCCTGCTGCTGGACGAGCCCCCTTTGGAGGAGTACCTGCAGGATCTGAAGACCCTGCTCTCCACCCACCTGCAGATAGAGACCCAGATGCCGGCCCCGGTCAGCGAGCCGGATCTGCCCGCCTGAGGCTGGCGGAGGCCCCGGCCCCGCCTGGCCAAATTGCGAAACCCGCCCTGCCATTGCCAAAACGGCTCCCAAAAAGCGAATCCTGACGGCAGGGGTGGACGCGAGCCCGGGCCATGTTCCCCCCTCTGCGGGTTTTGAGCGCAAAAGAGACATATAGAGCGCAATTTAAGCGTTTTTGGGCACTCTGGTGTACGAATTGCAACCAGACTCTCTTTCCTCTGTCAGGCAGGAAGTACCATGAGAGTCAATCAACCCGTTACCCAGCGTGAGCGCCTCTACCCGTCGCACCAGAACCTGATTTCCACCACGGATCTGGAGAGCCGCATCACCTATGCCAACGACGAGTTCTGCCAGATAGCCGGCTTCACCCTGGAGGAGCTGCAAGGGGCCCCCCACAACCTGGTCCGCCACCCCGACATGCCGCCCCAGGCGTTTGCCGACATGTGGCGCCATCTGCGGGAAGGCAAAAGCTGGATGGGCCCGGTCAAGAACCGCTGCAAGAACGGGGATCACTACTGGGTCAACGCCTTCGTCACCCCCATTCAGGACGCAAGCGGCAAGGTGGTGGAGTACCAGTCGGTGCGCACGGCGCCGGACGACGCGATCAAGCAGCGTGCGGAGCGGGTCTATGACGAGATGCGCCGCGGCAAGACCCCCCGGGCCCTGCGCCTGCCCCCCTGCTGCCACACCCTGGGGATCCACCTCTGCCTGATGGCGCTGCTGGCCAGCCTGGTCACCCTCGGCTATCAGCACGGCCCGGGCTGGCCTCTGCTCATCGGCGCCCTGCCCCTGGTGGTTGCGCTCGTCATCTGCCAGACCCTCTCCCGGCGCCTCGCCCGGCTGGAGACCCTGGCCCGCCACCGTTTCGACAACCCCTTGATGCAACTGCTGTATACCGGCCGGGTCGATCGTCTGGCTGCCGTCGAGCTCGCCATGAAGATGAATCAGGCCGAGTTCAATGCGGTGCTGGCCCGCACCCAGCAGACCTGCCAGCAGATCGTGCAGGCGGCGCAGACGGATCTGAACAATGCCGAGTCCATCACCGGCAACCTGCAACAACAGCAGGCCCAGACCAACCAGGTCGCGACCGCCATCACCGAGATGACGGCGTCCATTCGCGAGGTCTCCCACAGCTCGAGCGCCTCCTCGGACAGCCTGGACAACACCGCCGTGCTGTTTCGGGAGGGCAATCGCAGCGTGCTCGATACCGTGGCGGCGGTGGAAGGGGTTCACGGCGAGCTGCTCACCTCCCGCGCCGTGATAGAGGCGCTGGCCAGCCAGTGCCGCGCCATCGACGGCATCCTGGACGTCATCAACAACATCGCCAACCAGACCAACCTGCTGGCCCTCAATGCGGCCATCGAGGCGGCCCGGGCGGGCGAGTCCGGTCGCGGCTTCTCGGTGGTGGCGGACGAAATCCGCACCCTGGCCATCAAGACCCAATCCTCCACCGGCGAGATCCAGCAGATGATAAGCCTCTTGCAGGCCAGCGCCGACGATGCCCAGCAGGCCATGGCGCAAGGGGAGCAGCTCTCCGCCAGTTGCCGCCTCAAGGCCGCCGCCACCGGCGATATCCTGCAACAGATAAGCGAACGCCTGTTGCAGGTGACCGCAGGCAGCAACCAGATAGCCCAGGCGGTGCAGGAGCAATCCCTGGTCACCCAGGACATCCACCACAGCGTGCTGGACATCAAGCGTCTGGCCGATGACTCCAGCCAGGGCAGCCGCCACGCCGTGCAGGGCATCATTGCCCTCGTGAAGCAGCTCGGGGATCTGGAGCGGCTGGTACGCCAGTTCCAGCAGCATCCCGCCACCCGGCCAACCAGCACCGCCCTGACCAGCGGCCAACCCCTGCTGGCCCGCTAAGCCTTCACAGAGGAAACCAGACCCAAAGACCGTGCGCTAACAATAAAAACGGGCCCCTGCCGTCACCGGCAGCGGGCCCATTTATCTCTTGTGGAAAAGACGGTTCTGGCCGTATGGGTGCGCCCATACCATCACAGCCCCAACCTTGATGCCCTCACCCTGGTATCTGTGCTACGCCTCACTCAACAGCGTCACGGCCCCGCAGTTCATTCCTCTGCCCAAATACGCAGCGAGCGTTGAGCAAGCAAGGGCGCGGAAGTCCTCACATCGCCCGACCACCACCCGATGGCAGCTCAATTTATTGATCTTGCCCGAGAAATCCCCCACTCCCCCTTCCCTAAAAGGCTCCGTTCGGTAACATGGCCATCAGACCCCCTCTTGTCGAAGCAGCCATGTACCAGACCAGAGCAACACCACAGGGAAAGCGCAGCAGACTGGAGGCTGAAATTCAGGGGCGGTAGCGTGGCCGATACTTTTCGTCACCACACTTCAACTGTTTTTACACAGTGGGTATGGCTATGCGATAGAAAAGCATTAAAGTGAATGGCACTCTCCAAGCCTAGCTAGCAATAAGCTGATTTAAAGTTGGCTTGTTCATATAGGCATCAGGGCAGAGCAGAGCAGAGCAGAGCAGAGCAGAGCAGAGCAGAGCAGAGCAGAGCAGAGTTAAATATAAGGCGGTATTAACGAGTTAATACCGCCTTACCTCTAATTACCACTAGCTTTTTGAGCATGATCTCGAGTTCTAGTCTTCGCAGTTCAACTCCTCAATCAACGGATAAGTTGCTAGGCAGGTTTAGCGAGCATCTCCTCATTAAAATTTTTATAACCATTGACAACATGGCATTTTAATTATATGCCTTCAGAGGTGTCCATGAACCATGGCTTTCCTACTTATTGTAGGTATCACCGTATTAACAATACTTTGCAATAACTATATTTAATAATAGAAGGTCAAATAATGAAAATTCAATGCTTAGACCCATTAGGGATAAACAGCTATGAAAGAGAAGCAAATGAGAAACTTGAAGCTAGCCTTCCAAATAACTGGAAAGCTTATTCTTCGTTAGAAATGAGAGGTCGGCAAAGTAAAGAGTTTGAAGGCGACTTAATTTTGATTACACACGATCGAATCATAAATGTTGAGCTGAAAAACTGGTCTGGAAAAATTTATTCAAAAGAAGGAAAGTGGGTTGTACAGTTTCCAGATGGACGTGAAGAGCATCGTAGTAATGGTGTGCGCCAAGCAAGAAGATCTGCCCAAATACTAGCAACCAAATTGAAAGAGCGTTTAAGCGATCGATTTGTCCCTTGGGTCGATCATTGTGTTGTTTTATGTGGTGAGGCTACTAAAGACCACCTTCATCCTGATGAGCAAGACTATGTCTTTACATTAGAAGAGTTTTCTAAAATTGGCGACGAAAAAGTCTATAAAAAGCATTTCGAAGATAAATCATGGATGATAAAAAGAAAAGAAGATGCACCTAACAAAAACTTAAAGCAATGGGATAAAATCTTTTCTAATAACAGTGCGGATTTTAAAGCAAAAAATTATTCCGCTAACAACTATGTCTTACAAGGAATGCCGTTATTCCAACATAGAGATGGACTATATTCTGAATATCTTAGCCAACGTTCAGATAATCATAACTACAAAGCATTGATGCGCAGGTGGAATTTTACTTCTCCGTGTATCGTTGAGCATGCAAGAACACCAGAACAAAGATCTCTAATTGCGCATAGAGAAAGTGATGTGCTTGGGTATATAGCAAGTCAGGATGAGGATCTTAGGGATGCATTTCTACGACTTGAATATTTACCTGGTGAACTATCGTCAGATTTTGTTGAGTTATATGAATGGCCAAATAAAAAAGAGCGACTTGATACATTTATCAGAAAACACAGCACAACACTTACGGAAGAAAATAGGCTCAACCTGATTCAAGCTCTAGTTAGTCGACTCGCTAGTCTCCATGATATTGATGTTGCACATCGTGACATTGGAAATCACAGCGTCTGGGTATCACTTCCAAGTAAAGTCGTATTGTCTAACTTCTTAACAGCGACCTATCCAGACCCACAAAATAAAACAGTATCTAATATTCGTAAAATCCTTCAACATAATAAAATTGAAACACCTGAAGAATTGTACGACGACTCTAACGGTACGCATTTTACTCGTGATGTATATCTGGCTACTGCTATATGTCACTATATTGCATTTGGCAAACTACCAATTAAAGAAGACGGCATTTATATATGGGAAACAATTGAAGACAACCACATAGGCCAACGACTCAATAAATGGTTTGAAAGGGGATTAGAGCTTGAAGCTGCAGCCCGTTTCAAAGACTTACGAGAAGCACTTACTGAACTTAATAAACTATTGAATGTAGGGGAATCTAATGGTGAAGATAAACTAGGTATGTTGGCCAACTACCACTCTTCAAAAAACATCTACGTTGATTTTGGTGATATCAGCTCAGTCAAAGGTAATGGAACATTTATTTTTTTAAAAGCTGTTGATGATACATTTGGACTGAAAGCTTGGTTTGGGGTGAGTGACGTATTAGCAGATGGTGGAGTTAATAGTCAATTACTTTCATTCTTTAATAGGCTGGATATTAGAAAAAACGCTGATATAAAGTGCCTTCCAAGAATTATAGACTATGGATTAAACCCACAAATGACCTGCGCATTCTTCCAGTTTGAGTGGATTAAAGGCATTACCTGGAAGCAGTTTATTGAGTCAAAATCTATTGAAGACCCTACGCAAAATATAAAAAAACTGTTATCTTCAATAATTGATCTACATTCAGCAAGCATCCATCACGGCGATATTCACCCAGAAAACATCATTATCAATGATAATGGCTTAGTGTTTATAGACATTATTGAGTTAGATGAAAGTAGATATACCCCCACCTACACCCCTGATAATCATGAGAATATCTCTAAGGCAAGCATAGACCGCTACGCCATTGTAAAGATAATTAGTGAGTTATCAGATTTAATGCAGCTAACCCATCTAAAAAAATATGTAAATGAGTTACTTGAACTACCTGAAGTTTCAAGCCAAGAAATTATAAAACTGCATGATGAATTAGATAATATAATTATCCCCACACCTCTAAAGCTGGTTAATACTTTCAAGATATTCCATAAAAGCCTTCCAACTAAACAGAATAAATTATTGTCTGATGATGGGAGATACTATTTAGATTTAGACATTAATAAAGGTAAAGATAATGACCTCGTTTCTGTTAGAATAACTGGTGTAAAACATAGATTGAGTATACTCATCCATCCCGAAAAAAAGTTTATAGTTTCAGCTAAAATTGATGAAATCAGGCACAATGAATTCATAAGCAATAAGAAAAGATCGATCCTTGAACTAAATGGTGAAATTATTTTCTGTAAATCTGAGAGTGAAGCTTCAGAAGAATTTTTTGGTGAAATACTTGAAAGTCCAGTGTACCGAGAACTTTGTAAGGATGCGGTAATCACAGAAGCAAGTAACACTAACCAAGCATCACCGATTTTGACTAAAATAAAAGGTTCTAAAGTAACCGATGCCAGAGATGTTTGGAAAGCACTCGTTGAAACCGAACACGAAAGTAACCCAAGGGTTGAGATATCTACAGATCCTCGAATTCAAGGAGATAAATATTTATTCCAATATACGAGTGAAGGCTCGTCTTTAGATTTCAATCTAAATACAGAGCGTGTTTTTGTATACGCGGAGAGACATGGCGAACTCCGTAGAATAGGATTGGTTGCCGATATCAGCCCTAATACAATGGCAATAATCATCCGAGGTAAGGCAACGATTGAGTTGGGGGATACTTTGGTTCTTGAAGGCGCGTTGACAGCATCATCATTAAACAAAAGAAAGTTGGCAACCGACAATCTTGTAAATAACCGAAGTGTTATTAGCAATATAGCAGATTACTTTTCTCCTGGCGTAGATGTTAAACCAACTGAACAAGCTGAACCTACTGAAGCAGAGTTAGACTCATATACAGAGTTTGATATTGATGGAAACGTTATTTTCAAACTAAATACACAACAACGAGAAGCGTTTAAAGGTTTATACAAGTATGGTCCTGTTAGCCTGCTTCAAGGTCCTCCTGGCACTGGCAAAACAGCATTTATTGGTTCTTTCATTCACTACTGCATATCTAATGGTGCTAGAAGGGTCCTTTTAGTCAGCCAATCTCATGAGGCTGTCAACAATGCAACTGAAAAAGTTAGATCACTATTCGGTAGAAATGATACTGAGATAGATATAGTTCGTCTTGGCGATCAGCATGTACTTTCTGAACAACTTGATGATGTGGGAGAAAAGGCACTTCAAGAACATTATAGAGATAGATTTAAAGCTGAATATGAAGAGCGAATTGCTAGGGTATCTCGAGAGTTAGGTATTGATGAGGCATTTACAAAAGTTGCGACCGAATTTGAACGGTCATTTGGCAAACAATTAGATCGTATAATATCTCGTATGAAGGATGTGGACAGCAGTGCGTCAGATGCACTGGTTAAGCAAACTGAAGTATTAAATAAGAAATTGCCGGAGTTCTTTTCTCGCAAAGCAGGTATGGAATTTAATCTAAGTGGCATTAATCTTAAATATTATAGAGACTTTATTTACTCAGCCATGGCTAGACATTATGAAATTTTCTCTGGTGATTTAGTATCAAAATTTAAGAACATAATTTCTATTTCAAATGAATGGCTGAGTGTTATGGCTTCAAGTCAATCACAATTTCAAAACTTTTTATCAAAAACTCGAACTTTGGTTTGTGGAACTTGTGTTGGTATAGGGCGTAATCATTATGGCATTCAAGAGAATATTTATGACTTAGTAGTTATTGATGAAGCTGCCAGATCACCCGCAAGTGAACTTGCAATAGCAATGCAGGTAGGACGTAAGGTTCTTTTAGTCGGTGACCATAAGCAACTCCCCCCATTATTTGATGAAGAACACATAAAAGCGGCCAAGCGTATTTTACCTGCAGTTAGCACTGAAGAGTTTAAACGCAGTGATTTTGAACGAGCATTCGTATCCAGTTATGGAAAAACTGTTGGACGATTTTTAAAAATTCAATATCGAATGATACCTGCTGTTGGAAACTTAGTATCAGAGTGTTTTTATTCAGAGGAAGGGGGCTTGGAAACCGGTCGGGGAGTAACGAAAAAAGCTTACTTAGAATTGTTCAAAGATATTTGTACACCAGTAACTTGGATTGATACTAGTAAAGCCAACAAAAGCTCTTTTGAATCTAAACCAACCACCAAGAATGCAAATCAAAAAAGTTATGTCAATAAGTACGAGGCAGAAATTATATTAGGACTTCTGAGTAAAATCGTAGCACATAAAAATTCAGAAACTATCCTTGTAGAAGGTAATGATCCTAAGATTGGCATTATTTGTATGTATGGTGAGCAAGTAAAATATTTAATTCGTGAAATAAATGGTGTTTCATGGGCACGAACTTTGCTCGAAAAATGTATCATAAAAGTAGATACGATCGATAGTTATCAAGGTAAAGAAAATGACATTGTTATCGTTTCTTTGGTCAGAAGTAACTCAAGTGGTGCTCAAGGGCACGTTGCTTCAGAGAATAGAGCAAATGTAGCTTTATCTCGTGCCAAGGAAGCATTATTTATAGTTGGAAATTCTGATATGTGGTGCAATCATAATGAAGGCTCTGCATTTGGTCGAGTGTACAAATATATCTCAGAGCATAGTGGTCAAGAATATTCTATTGTAAACTCACAATCTCTAGAGGCTAAAGAATGAAGATCCAATTAAGCAAGGTTTGTTATGGCTTACCAATGAAGTCTTTTTTTATGGATTATACCGTCAGTAAAAAAAGAGAACTGCCGGTTGTTAAAGAGTTTGTAATTAGACTCATTTATTCATTATCTTCCACTAGTTTGGATACTATTCAGGATTACTTTGGTCTAACTAGTAAAGAAATGCTGGCGATTATTGATGATTTACAAGAAGAAAACTTGGTGGAATGGGAAGGTGGTAAAATAAAGCTTACTTACTATGCGATGAGTAAGTTTACAGAAGAAGATGGGAACTTGAGGCCTACTTTTTTTGAAGTTACTGATGAAGCATCACCTGTTGAGTTCGAATTGTATAGCTTTCAAATGCTGTCAACAGATGTAAGACGCTCAGGATCTGATGACTTTAGCATTTCACTAGATTTACCGGATGAATGCTACCGCAACTTATTGAATAAGGCCCAAAACGCTTTTGATAAAAACTTCAACTTATTTAGAGAACTTGTATTGAAAGAAGATGTATTTTCAGAGGTGAAAGAATTATACAAAATAAATCAGGTATCAGATAGATATGATGCAACACTTCCACTGGAGGTGGAGTATTTTATTGATACTGACTCTCCCAGTAAGATAAAAATGGAGTATGTTTCAAATACACTTGATGAATGGGATGAGGAAAAAAAAATGTTTTCTCTTATGGACTCTACAATTTCAGTGGGTGCATTGAAGAATCAATACCATAGTTTTAACGAATACCTTGAGATATCAAGTGATCCTTTTCTCATACAGTTTTGGGATGACAATACCAAGACTCTCAA
Organism: Aeromonas sp. TW 6; assembly: GCF_013168745.1. Lineage (NCBI taxonomy): Bacteria > Pseudomonadati > Pseudomonadota > Gammaproteobacteria > Aeromonadales > Aeromonadaceae > Aeromonas > Aeromonas sp. TW 6. The sequence continues at coordinate 43,929 of NZ_JABERS010000034.1, forward strand.
TGTTAAAGCTTTAGTTAATCATTATGAAAATGGCTTAACGAAGCTAAATAATGATACTTTTATGCTGCTCGGTAATTTTTATACCGCACAAAACAGAGGCATTATAGTGGATCGACTTGAAACTATCTTTAAAGATAGACCTGATAACTCTGGTTTGATTTGGCTTGCTAACTCCGAATCTAAAACATGGGGTAAAACTGCGGATTTAAATAAGTTAGTCGATGAAGTTTACAACTTGTTCGATAAAAGAAAGAAAACATCGAAAATAATTTTAGGTATGGCTTGCGAGAGTTATCAAGAATCAATGAATTTAAAGAACAATTTCTGGAAGCTATCCAACGCAGAGCTTATGGACTTACCAGCTAAATTTGGTGGTGCTGATGCAGAGTTTATGATTATACCGGGTCTTATGGTAGCCAGCTTATTTCATTTACAGCAAGATGAGCAGCGCGACATTTCTCTTCCTGTTGGTTATATAAGTTTTGCCCCTAAATTTGTATCTAAAGTTTCAATTAAGTTTTTTGATTGGATAACACTTCAGTCAAGATATAATGACTTTTTCGAAAAGAAAGATATAGAGGAAGATCAAAAAGTCAGAAATAAATGTCTTACACCAATACTTCATCAAATTAAACCAGCAAGCTAACAAACATACCCATATGACACACATCAAATTCAGTCATTATTTTATCAGTTACTGCTACCCAGTCTGCATAAATGTCCATCATGCAATGAGACAAAGTACGATGCATTACTCATTGGATATATAATCCTTTGAGCATCATGTATAGCGTTCTATTAAGCCATTAACCACTGAAAATGATGGACTTTATTGGAAAGTAATAAACAAGGGGGTAAATCTGTACAGATCTAGTTATCACCTGACACCGGCCTCAAACCGGTGTCTTGTTTACGCTACTTTAGTGCGCACTTCCTTCGGTATCAATTTCAGACCCTTTTTGAACATGCTGTAGGGAGTCTGTCCTTCCATCATCCTGCCCTGATGTGGCCGCTGGGTGTTGTAGTGATCCAGATAGCTGTCCAGGTCTGTCTGCATCTGCTCTACCGACTCATACCAGGTTGTCCTCCCCTTGATACGGAAATGTTCATCCAGCAGGGTGCGATGTAGCCGCTCGATAAAGCCGTTGCTCTGCGGCCTGCGTACCTTGGTGGTCCGGTGCTCAATCCCCTCCAGTTGCAGGAACAGCTCGTAGGGGTGATGGTCAGGGCGCCCGCAGAACTCGCGCCCGTTGTCCGACAGGATGGTATAGACCCGCGCCTCGTGAGCCTCGTGAGCCTCGAAGAACGGCAGGACCGTTTCGTTGAGCACATGGACCGAGGTCACCGGCAGCTTGCTGATGTAGAGCCGTCCCCAGGCGTGGCGGCTGTAGCAGTCCAGTACGGTTTGCAGATACACCTTGCCCACCCCCTTGAGTGCGCCGACGAAGAAGGTGTCGACCGCCACCAGTTCCCCGGTGTAGTGGACCTCTATCTGACGTTCTCGGAACTCGGGGCTGAAGCGCTCGAGCAGGCGGATCTGCTCGTCATTGAGCTCAATCGTCTGTTCCCTATGGGTTTTCTCGAGGCGCAACAAGCGGTCATGCTTGGAGCCGACATTCCGCACCTGATTTAGGAATAAATTTGCCGATAGCGCTCACCCAATACCTCCAAAATGATCTGCTGGTCTCCTGTTAGCTCCGTTACTTGTGGCGGAGCTTCTCCCAGTCGATATTCATGGATGCCACCAAAGCGCAAAAAGATCCAACGGGCCGTCGGCTGCTGGGTCGGTTTCTTTTTCATATCCGCCACACTGCGATTCTGCTCCACTAATCCCTGCCGGATCCGGTGCTCCAACGCTGCGTAAATCATCAGGCTACAGGTCATCACCATGAGCAACGCTTCAATCCGCTCCGGCTTTTTCAGGTACAGTGAGGAGGTTAAAAACTCCGGGCTCTTGAGAAAACGAAAGCCCCGTTCGACATTCTGCTGCGCTTTATAGGTGGCCAAAAGTTCGGCCATGGTCAGCGTATCGCTGTGGTCATTGGTCGC
>NZ_JABERS010000035.1:0-45124 GCF_013168745.1 Aeromonas sp. TW 6
AAAGACTGGAATGGGCAGCTGATTATTTGGCCAAGAACGCTTGCCGAACCAAGCAGAGAAAATCGATACAGAACAGGACCTTGGAAGGAGTTTTAAAGGGACTCAACGCTTAAGGTCCTGTACATGAGCGTGGGATAGACGATAGACAGATATCTTAACAGGCAAATTAAATTGTCGCGAATAAATAGCTGTCAAATAAAAGTCACCTTCTTGGCAATTTTTTATACCTTACTTCGTTCAGCGCTGATCTACTAGGGTTAAAAAACTATATATACAACCCCATACCATTAAAGACCTTTTCAAGGAAAAATAAATGTTAATTTATGTCAATCAGTTTAATCTGATAGGTGATAATGCAACAAATAGAGCATTTAATACCATTGCGGGATGGTTAAAGGAAAAAACTGGAAAGATATTTAGCATTGAGCAACTTAAAAGCAGTGATGAATTCAAGCTAGAGCGTTCGACTGTCAGGACTTATGCTGCCACTCAATTTGAACCATATATGCACTCAGTCATGTTGACACACCCAGATGACCAAGTTAGTGGAAGGCAATGGGTAACTGAAATAGGTGTTAAAGAATGCAAAACATTTACTCAGATATCAATTCTATTAGAAACGAGCGATATTAGCACTCAGGTCATCGAAATACCGATGACAACAAGACCTAAGCTTGTTACATACTTAAGCAAAAATGCAGAACTTGATCGTGACACTATTGGCAAGCAATTAAAAAGTTATAGCAACACAACTGACAGCCTTATTTCACTAAGTTCTGAAATTGAGCGAGAAGATAGAAGTCACCCCATAATAATAATAAGCAATGGGACTAATAAAAAAACTCTAATAAATCCATTAAAGCTACAGGAGCAATTATTTGGATTGGCTCAAGTTGTTTCTACTACAGAAGAAATTGATAGCTGGGAAATGGAAAGAGTTCTAACTCGGCGTTACTCTGCTTGGGGTGGGGCAATAAATATAATCTATCCATCACAAGGCCGTGGATTCTGTTATAACAGATTATTGCTTTCCTCCACGATTGATGAATGGAAAGCTAATCATATAAATGTTAACGCCCAAATCTTATCAATAATCACTCATACTACAAACGGATTTAGGAAAAAGCAACATTTCAGTCCAACTGATGTAAGAGCGAAAAGACAGAAAGATCAGCGAATTTTCTTAAAAAAGAAATTTAGTGAACTTCAAGATGACCAGGGGTTTAAACAACTAGCTGAAGATGCATTTTCACAATTAGATGAGCATGAGGCAATAATTGATAGATTAAAGTCCGATTTTAATGAAGAGCTAACAAAATGGATAAGCGAGTTGTCTGATGAGCAGAACAAAACTGAAAGACTTACAGCAGAAAACAGAGCAAAACAACATCAGATAGAAACTTTAAAGTATCAACTTAGCCAAAGTGGAAATAAAGTCGCGCAGAGTGAAACTTTTTTCTCCCCAACAGAAATTACTGATATCCTTGTTGATGGGCTAACCCCAAAGACTTCTCTCCTCCTCATTTCAAAGTTATTTCCAAACAGAGTTTTAATTTTAGAAGACGCATATCATTCAACAACAAAATCATTGTCATTCAAAAACTCAAGTAAATTACTTGGCCTTCTAGGTAGATTGGTGACAGAATATTTAGACTTGGTTTTATCTGAAGGGGACGTTAAAGCAAGATCTTTATTTGGCGCCGCATATTCAGCTAGTGAATCAGAAACTGTAGAGAGAACAGACAAATACGCATCTCAGCGAACATTTGATTATGATGGCGCTAAAGTCGCAATGTTTAGACATTTAAAAATTGGTAATTCAAGAAACCCTGATGAAACTATTCGTGTATATTTCCACATTGACAACACCAAGAAAATAATTGTTATTGGATATTGTGGCCCACATTTAGATGTTGTATCGACATAATAAATTCTCGCCCTCACACTTCGGAAAACAAGAAATATGAAATCTGGGACACCCACCTTTTTGACGGATGGCAGGTCCATGTTTCAGGGCCAAAAAAAAGGTGGGTGTCCCAATTTGGAAGTCCAAAAACCATCCCGCCCGGGATGGTTTTTTATTGGATGGCTTGAAAGACAGGAATCTTCTTACCACCGTCCCTGGGGTGGCTGCTGGTTGCGCGACTCCACCATGGCAATGAGGATGGCCATCAGGCTCGATATCAGCATCAGCACCATAGCGATGGGCAATGAGAACAGGGCGTAATAAGTGCGCCCGATTTCTGCCAGGACGGTGTCTGCGGACACCATAAACGGCAGCGGCAACAGTAATATCAGGGCGAAGTAAAAGATGATCCTGGCGATCATCAGGGGGTTTTGAGGGACTGGGTCACTATTTTTCGGTACGGCCACATGATGGTCTGCTCCCTGCACTGTGGTGTTGTTGTCGATAAGCCGCGCCGTCGAGGCATCTGCGGCTCTGCTCGTCCATGAAGGGTGTCACCCTGATTAGCAGCCACGGCAGACCGGGTCAACGGGCCACGGGGGGCTGGAAATGACCCGCCTACAGGGTTGTGCTGCCAGGGGCGAACATAACAACGAAAGTGCAAACCAGATTCGTAAAAACGTCGCAGCAATCACTGTCAGCGCACTTTCTGACAGCAGGTTGTGAGGCACAGCCAAAACGGGGAGTTGCGCCTTGGGCAGCGCTGTGATGCCCCCTCCCAGGCAGAGCGGCGCCCTGCGTGCGGCTCGGGTTCTCCGGCCTGCATGGCTTGGCTCTTGCTACTCAATCTGGCTAGCCGAGCCAGTGTGACTGCGCTAGTCAGTTGCAGGCCGATCGCCAGGCTGCTGCGCTCCCAGCAGCGTGGTGCCGTAGGAGTTGTCCACCGTGCAGCGCCACTGCCCGCCGGGCTCTTTGCGAAACACATAGGTGGCGCGCCGGGTTTCATCGATCCACCCCTCTCCGCCCGGGTAGCGCAGCCGGGTCTCCATGATCACCAGGGCGTTGTCGGCCCCCTCGATCACCTCCATGGCCCCCTGGGTCACCTCAAGCTGGCCGTCAAAGTAATCGGAGATGGCAGTGAAGGCGCGGCGGATGGCGGGAATGCCGCGCACCACCATGCCGGGTTTGATCACCAGGGCGGCGTCTTCGGCGTAGAAGGCCATCAGGGCCTCGAAGTCGCGCCGGGAGATGGCGGCGTCACAGGTCTCGATCAGGGTGCGAAGGGGATGCGGGCTCATGCCGTGCTCCTTGTTTCAGGGGGATCTGGGCGGGCTACCCGCCCAATACCGGACATCAATACCGGACATAAAAAATCCCCCGCTTTCGTGAAAAAGCGGGGGATCGTCAGCGTCTCATGACGGCTTAACCGAGCAGGAAGGCCTTGAGGCGGCCAAAGTCGGCGGGCAGATCGTGGGACAGGAGCGGCAGCGCGGCGTGCTTGGCGAGCGGGCCCGGCAGCGGTACATCCAGATTCAGGATCTCGTCCACCGACTCCTTGAACTTGGCCGGATGGGCGGTGCAGAGGAACACACCGACCTCGTCTTGCCCAAGCTGCTCGTTCAGCAGATCCCAGGCAATCGCCCCGTGGGGCTCGCACAGGTAATCCAGCTGATGGAGGCGTTTGAGCGCATCGCGGGTCTGGGCATCGTCACGCATCCCTGAGCCCAAGGTTTCCAGCGCCCAGCCCTTGCGACGGCACAGCTCTTCCACGCGCGGCCAGTTGTTGGGGCGGCTCACGTCCATGGCGTTCGACAGGGTCGCGACTGTCTGGTGCGGCTCCCACTGGCCGGTTTTCAGGTAGCGCGGCACGGTGTCGTTGGCGTTGGTGGCGGCGATAAAGCGCTTCACCGGCAGCCCCAGCGCCTTGGCGATGAGACCCGCGGTGAGGTTGCCAAAGTTGCCGGACGGCACGCTGATGACCGCCTTGGCGCGATCGGCTTTCGGCAACTGGGCCACGGCTTCGAAGTAGTAGCAGACCTGGGCCAGCAGGCGGCTGATATTGATGGAGTTGGCGGAGTTGAGGCCGATGGCGGTCTTGAGCCCTTCATCGTCGAAGGCATCCTTGACCAGCGCCTGGCAGGCATCGAAGTCACCGTCGATGGCGAGGGTGCGGATGTTGCCGCCTAAGGTGCAGAAGAGCGCCTCCTGCAAGGGGCTTATCTTGCCCTTGGGGTAGAGGATCACCACTTCAATCCCCTCCAGGCCATAGAAGGCGTGGGCCACGGCGGCACCGGTGTCGCCGGAGGTGGCGGTGAGGATGGTGATCTTGTCATTGGTTCTGAACGCAGCCAGACACTGGGCCATGAAGCGGCCGCCGAAATCCTTGAACGCCAGGGTCGGGCCATGGAACAGCTCCAGGGCATAGGTGCCATCTTTGAGCTTCACCAGGGGCGCCGGGAAGGTGAAAGCGGCGTCGATAAGCTCGCTCACCTTGGCAGCCGGCACTTCGTCACCCAGCAGGTGGCTCAGGATGCGGGCCGAGCGCTCGACCAGCGGCAGATCCAGCAGGGCATCCACGTCGGCCAGCGGCGCCAGGGTCTCTGGGAAGAACAGCCCCTGCTCGCGGCCCAACCCCTGACGCACCGCCTGGGCGAAGCTCACCTGTTCACTCTTGTCCTTGATGTTGTAAAGATTCATAGCTCGCTTCCTGTTACCCGTGCCCCGGCCATGTCCAGTTTGCAGACCCGGGCAAATCCATCTTCATTGCGCACAAAGTGCGCTTCCATCCACTCTTTCATGCGTTCGGCCTGGGCCAGATCCTTCATCACCACGAACACGGTGGGACCGGACCCCGAGATGCCGGTGGCCAGCGCCCCGTTCTGGGCCCCCTGGGCCCGCACCTCGTTGAAACCTTCAATCAGGGCCGCGCGATAAGGCTCGGCGATCACGTCTTTCAGGACGCTGGCGGCCAGCCCTTCCTGGCGGCTGTAGCTGGCATGCACGAAGGCGGCAAGCCGGCGGCCATAGGTGAGGCAGTCCTGGCGGCGATACTGGGCCGGCAGGATGGCGCGGGCGGCGGCGGTGGAGACCACGGTGCCCGGGTAGCAGACCACCCAGTACCACTCGTCAAACACCGGGATGCCCTGGCTGATGACGCCCCCCTCCTCCAGCACCAGTTGCATGCCCCCCAGATAACAGGGCGCCACGTTGTCGTAATGGACGGAGCCGGAGATCTTCCCTTCCATCTCCCCCATCAGCAGCAGCAGGTCGTGTTCATTCAGGGGCGCGCCGTGGAAGGCGTTGAGCCCTTCCAGCGCCGCCACGACGCTGCAGGCGCTCGATCCCAGGCCCGAGCCCACCGGCAGGTTCTTCTCCAGCACCATTTGCAGCGGCTTGAGACCCAGGCCGCGCTTCTCAAGCGCCTCGCCATAGGCGACCCAGCAGTCGTGGAGGATGTTCTTTTTCGGGTCGTCCGGCAACTTGTGGGCGTAACGGCCCACGGAAGAGAGAGCGAAAGGCACCTCTGCCGATTTGACCTGGACGCGGTCCCCCAGCAGGGAGCCATCCACGGGGGCGAGCGCCGCCCCCAGGACGTCAAAGCCCACGCTCAGGTTGGCGCTGGAGGCCGGGGCATAGGCCACCACGCTGCCGCCGATTTCTACATTCGGGTTCATCTCTGAACTCATGTTACAGCTCCTGCTTCCAGTTCTGGGTGCGCAGCACGTCGGCGAAGACACCGGCGGCGGTCACTTCGGTCCCTGCGCCATAGCCGCGCAGTACCAGGGGGATGGGCTGGTAATAGGTGGAGAAGAAGGCGAGCGCGTTCTCCCCGTCTTTTACCTTGAACAGGGGCTCGTCGCCACCCACCGCCTTGATGGCCACCTTGCACTTGCCACCCTCGATGGAGCCGACGTAACGCAGCACCTTGCCTTCACGCTGGGCCGCTGCGAACTGATCGCGGAACCAGCCATCGGCCTCGGGCAGGCGGGCCATGAAGGCTTCCACGTCGCCGCTCACGTCAAAGCCCGGCGGCAGTGCCTGCTCCACCTCCACATCGGAGAGCTCCAGCGCCATGCCGGCCTCGCGGGCCAGGATCAGGAGCTTGCGAGCCACGTCCATGCCGTTCAGGTCATCGCGGGGATCCGGCTCGGTGAAGCCGTTGCCGCGGGCGATCTGGGTCGCCTCAGAGAAGGCCATCCCCTCGTCCAGCTTGCCGAAGATAAAGGAGAGCGACCCGGACAGGATGCCGTCGAAGGCGCGCAGCTTGTCACCGGCCTTGATGAGGTTTTGCAGGTTCTCGATGACCGGCAGGCCCGCGCCCACGTTGGTCTCGTACAGGAACTTGCGGCGGGTTTGGCGGGCGGTGCGACGCAGCGCTTTGTAGTAATCCAGCGACCCGGTGTTGGCCTTCTTGTTCGGGGTGACCACGTGGAAACCGGCCCCCAGGAAATCGGCGTACTGGACGGCCACGGCTTCGCTCGAGGTGCAGTCGACGATCACCGGGTTGATGAGGTGGCTCTCTTCCACCAGCTTCTTCACCGCCTCCAGGCTGAAGCTGCCCTGGGCTTCCACCAGCTGTTCACGCCAGTTGGCGAGGACCAGGCCATCCTTGTTGACCGCCATCTGGCGGCTGTTGGCGATACCCACTACCCGCAGGCCGGTGCCCTGCTCGGCCAGTACCGGCTGCTGGCGGGCAATCTGATCCACCAGGGCCGCACCGACGCCGCCCACCCCGACCACGAAGAGATCGATGAACTGCTGGCTGCCAAAGAAGTTCTGGTGGCACGCCTTGATGGCTTCCGCCACCTTGCCGGAGCGCACGACCGCGGAGATGGAGCGCTCGCTCGATCCTTGTGCGATGGCGACGATGTTGATGGAGGCCTGGGCCAGGGAGGTGAAGAAGCGCGCCGCCATCCCCTTGGAGGTACGCATGCCGTCGCCGATGAGGGAGATGATGGCCAGATCGGTCATGATCTCGAGCGGGTCCAGCAACTGGTTCTTGAACTCCAGCTCGAACTCGCGCTCCAGCACCTTGCGGGTCTTGTCGCTGTCGTAGCTGTGGATACAGAAGCTGACGCTGTACTCGGAGGATGACTGGGTGATCAGCACGATGCTGACCCCGGCGCGGGAGACGGCGGAGAAGATGCGACCGGCCATGCCTACCATGCCCTTCATGCCGGGGCCGGAGACGTTGAACATGCACATGCCGGAGAGATCCGAGATGGCCTTCACCTTCAGATCGTCATCCCCCTGATCGACCCCGATGAGGGTACCCGGACCCTGGGGGTTGAAGCTGTTCTTGATGAGGCAGGGAATGTGGAACTGGGCCACGGGGGCGATGGTCTTCGGGTGCAGCACCTTGGCACCGAAGTAGGAGAGCTCCATTGCCTCTTTATAGGAGAGGGTTTTGAGCAGGTAGGCATCCGGTACCAGGCGCGGGTCGCAGTTGTAGCAGCCCTCCACGTCGGTCCAGATCTCGCAGCACTCGGCATCGACGCAGGCGGCCAAGACGGCGGCGGAATAGTCGGAGCCGTTGCGGCCCAGCAGCACGGTCTCGCCCTTGTCGCTGCCACCGGTGAAGCCCGGCATCAGGTAGAGACAATCAGAGCGCAGGCCCTTGGCGGCGAAGCGCACCCGGGAGGCTTCGATGTCCACATGGGCTTCGAGGTAGCCGCCATCGGTGACCAGCAACTGCTCGGGCACGATGAGATCCAGCTCGAGGCCGCGCACCCGCAAGAGCTCGTGCATGAAGGCGATGGAGAGGTTCTCGCCACGGCTCAGGATGCGTGCCTGGACGTTGTCCGGGCACAGCCCCAGCAGACGGATACCCTGCATCAGCCGCTCGACCTGATCCAGTTCACTGGTCAAACGAGCCTGCAGCGCCTTGTCATCCAGCGCGGGATAGGCGGCCTTCAAGCCGGCCAGCAGACGGGAGAAGATACCGTTGATCTCGAACAGGGTACTGCTTGCATCCATGCCGCGACTGGTCTGTTCCACCAGGGCGACCAGGTGATTGGTCACCTTGGCCGGTGCCGACAGCACCAGGGCCACCTGGGATTGGCCATGGGTATTCACCGCGATATCGGCAACCCGCAAGAAACGCTCTGCGTCGGCCAGTGACGACCCGCCAAATTTCAACACTCTCATCGCTATCTCCCTGTATTCCCTGCAAATTGATCTGCTAATAGGTCTAAAAACAATCCAACAAAAAAGGCCCGTACTGGGTGGGTACGGGCCTTTTTCTGATTTCTGTGCTTGTTCGTCAGCGCATCAACCGGCCCCAGTGCCACCTGTGGTGGTACCGGTAATAATGGTGGTGGTGATGATGTTGGTGAATAGCTGCATGACGAACACTCTTGAACGAATCTGGTTGTTAGCAATACCGCGCCCGGCGAGGGGCTGTCAACCTAAACCTCCTTGCCAAACTTGCGGGCAAGGTCTTTGCAGAGCAGATGGAGCATATTGAGATCCCGCTGCGGCAGCATGGGCACTCGGTCCATCACCCATTGATGCAGTTTTTCATCCTGCGAAACTCCGAGTTCACCAAGCAATTCTGCTGTTTTTGATTTCAGCACGCGAACCTGCCCGGCACTCTCGAAATTTTCTGCTACGTCCTGCTCGTCGCTCACTTTCTGGTCATCGAGCAGCGGACTCAGCTCATAGGCATACAGCATGATCGCCTGACCCAGATTCAGGGACGGGTATGAGACCTTGAGAGGCAGGTAGCTGATGAGATCCACCTGGGCAAGCTGTTCGTTGGAGAGTCCGGACTCCTCGCAGCCAAACACGATGGCCACCTTCTCGAGGGAGGGCTTGGCCCGGACCTGGTCGCGAATGTCCGCCGGGGTGAGGTAGTGCTGGTAGCGGCCGCGCTGCCGGGCGGTAGTGGCGACCACCAAATCCATGTCCGCCAGGGCCTCTTCCAGGGTGTCGAAGGCTTGCGCATCCGTCAGGATCTCCTGCGCCCCGTGGGCAACCCAGCTCGCCTCCTCCTCTTCGTGCACCCGGCTCCCCACCAGTCGCATGGCATCGAAGCCCATGGTCTTCATGGCGCGGGCAGCAGCCCCCACGTTGGCGGCACGGGCGGGCGACACCAGCACAAAATAGAGTTTCATCGGGTTCTCTCCAGGATGAGGCCGACGCCGCGAACTGCGGCGAACCGTCGGCAAAACAGGGGCGCAATCTACCGTTTATCCCGAAATATTGCCACTTGAACAGATGTTTGGATGTTGCCATAGTGGCCTTGGACGCGAGTCCGCCGCCTCAGGGCACTGACGCCATGGGCCCGACAGATCACAAGGAAGAGAGAGATGCAGCAGCCATTGGAGCAGGCGGTCGCCGAGACGATCCTGCAACGTTTTGAGTCGTTTTACAGCCGCTTTCTCGAGATAACCCAGGGCAGCAAGAGTCGTTTCGAGAACAGCGACTGGCTGGGGGTGCAGCTCGCCGGTCGAGAGCGCATCCGCCTCTATGATCACCATGTCGGCGCCACCACGGCGCAGATCAAACAGATGATGGGGGAGCAGCTGCCGACCCAGGCCTTGCTCAAGCAGGTGAAAGGCGCCTTCAGCGATCTCCTGCCCCGCTGCGAGAACTTCGAGGTGGCGGAGTCCTTCTTCAATTCCGTCTATCGCCGCATCTTCCGCCATCGCAACATCCGCGACGAGAACCTTTATATCCACCCCTTCGTGAGCCGGGGCGACAAGCCTGACCTGGGATCCTTGCTGCGTATCTATCGCACCGATCTCTCCCACCTGCCCCAGACCCTGAGCCAGCTGCTCGGGGATTACAGCTTCACCCTCCCTTTCGAAGACAAGCAGCGGGACATCATGGACATCCACCGCCATCTGGCAGAGAGCGGCCCGGCCATCCTGCACGAGGAGCCCTTCGCCATCGAGCTGCTCAGGGAAGTGTTCTATCGCAACAAGGGAGCCTATCTGGTGGGGCTCATCCGGGTGAAGGGAGAAGTCTATCCCTTCATCCTGCCCCTGCTCAGCACCGGTCAGAGCATCTATGTGGACACCGTCATCTTCGAGCCGGAGCTGGCCTCCATCGTGTTCGGCTTCGCCCGCGCCTACTTCATGGTCTATGCCCCGGTACCGGCGCTCTTTGTGGCCTTCCTTCGCCAGATCATGCCCCGCAAGCCGGACTATGAGATCTACAACGCCATCGGCTGCCAGAAGCACGGCAAGACCGAGCTCTATCGCCACTACCAGCAGCACCTGGCCCAGAGCCGGGAGCAGTTCGTCATCGCGCCCGGCATCAAGGGGATGGTGATGAGCGTGTTCACCCTCCCCTCCTACGATGTGGTGTTCAAGGTGATAAAAGACGAGTTCACCCCGCCCAAGGAGGTGAGCCACGAGCAGGTGAAGGAGAAATACCGGCTGGTAAAACAGCATGATAGAGTGGGCCGCATGGCAGATACCCAGGAGTTCACCAACTTCGAGTTTCCCCTCGATCGCATCTCGCCGGAGCTGTTGTCCGAGCTCAAGGCGGTGGCGCCTTCTGCGCTTACCCTCACCGCCGACAAGCTGGTGATCAAACACCTCTACACCGAGCGCAAGATGATCCCCCTGAACCTCTATCTGGATCAGGCGGACGAACAGCAGACCCGCCTCGCCCTGGAGGAGTACGGCAACGCCATCCGCCAGCTCGCGGCGGCCAACATCTTCCCCGGCGACATGCTGTTCAAGAACTTCGGGGTGACTCGCCACGGCCGGGTGGTCTTCTATGACTACGACGAGATCTGCTACATGACGGAGTGCAACTTCCGCCAGATCCCGCCGCCGCGCTACCCGGAGGACGAGTGGAGCGCCGAACCCTGGTATTCGGTGGCACCCAACGACATCTTCCCGGAGGAATTCGCCACCTTCCTGCTGCAAAAACCCCAGGTGCGGGAGATCATGATGCAGTTGCACAAGGAGCTCTTCGATGCCAACTACTGGAAGATGCTGCAGAGCAACATCAAGGAGGGGATGTTCGAGGATGTCTATCCCTACCGACGCAAGAAGCGGTTTCGCTTCCAGCGAGGGGGATGACCCGACATCAGGCACAAAAAGGGACGCCATGGCGTCCCTTTTCACATTCTCCTGCACGCTGGCGCAGGGGTCGCCTGCGACAGCCTTTGACGAGATCCCGGCTTATTTCACGGCGTCAAAGGTCAGCAAGGTGGCCTTGTCGGCATCCTTTAGCACCAGCTGTTTGCCGCTGATCTGGAAGCTCGCCACCTTCTCCAGGGTCTGCAGGTAGTTCATCTCCTTGCCGGCCAGATCCCCCGCACACATCATGCGCGTCGAACCCATGGCGCCAAGCGTCAACACGCCGTCACCCTGCTCTGTGATGCCGCCAAAGTAGCGGTTGCAGCCGCCCTTGCCCGCCACCTTGTCACCGGCGACCTGCAGGGTGAAGGTATCACCGCTCGCCCCTTGCAGTTGCCAGGTCGATGCCTGCAATTGTGCCAGAGTGGAACCCGTAGTCATGGCGCAGCCTCCCAGGGCCAGAGCGGCCAGCAGGATCAGTTTGTTGTTCATCAGTTCACCTCGTGATGGAGCGTGTCGTAACGACACGGAGTGAGGGGCCTGTGTACCATGACTGCAGCGTCAATCAAAACTCTTTTATTGTGATCGGGGTTCCCTTTACTCCCCGCTGGCATGTGCCATGCTTGTAGTCCTGTTCGGACCCAGGGAGGGGAAACGAATGGTCAAGTCTCTCGTCATCGCAATGGCATCCAGCCTCGTCTTTTCGGCTCAGGCCGCCGACTGGAGTTTTCTCCAGACCGAATCGGACAACCCGCTCTACGTCAAAAGCTATTCCGGCGTACTGCTCGGCAACCAGAGCCACCTTGGCGACAATTTCGACCTCTGGCTCATCAATACCGGCTATCAATACCCGCTTCAGGATGACATCAGCCTCTACATGGAGGCCGGCCCCGCCATCGGCCCCCAAAGCGGGCAGGCCGGGTTCAATATCAGCTCTGGGGTGCGCTATCGCCTCTCCCCGTCACTCAACATCGGCAGCCAGCTCAAGCAACTGGAGGTGAGCAAGGCCAGCACCCTGGTTGAGCTCAACAGCAGCCTGCTGGTGACCCCCTCCCTGGCCATCACCGCCAATTACGGACTCAGTGCCTTCAGCACGGAACACTTTCTCACTCTGGGCGTGGGCTTCAACTTCTGAGGTTCAGAGGAGCCTGGCGCCGCTCACCAGCACACCGTTGAGGTCGGCGTAGACATAGTCGCCGGGCGCTATGGTCACACCGGCAAAAGAGACCACGGCATCCAGCGTGCCCAGACCCCGTTTCTCTGTCTTGACCGGGCAGGGGGCCAGGGCCTTGACCCCCAGCGCCAGGGTCGCCAGCGTCCCCACATCCCGCACGGCCCCGTTGATGAGGATCCCCTCCCACCCCTGCTCCACCGCCTTGATGGCCAGCTGATCCCCGAGCAGCGCCCGACGCAGGGAGCCGCCCCCGTCGATCACCATCACCTTGCCATGGCCGGGACGATTGACCAGCTCACGCACCAGGCTGTTGTCTTCAAAGCAGGAGAGGGTCACGGCCTCGCCGTAAAACAGCGCCTTGCCGCCATAGTCGTGAAAGAGGGGGTCAGCGATCCTAAGGGCATCGCCATGTTCATCGCAAAGGTCGGGCAGCAGGTCCAGCATGATCATCATCCTTCCATGGAGTGAAATGTGTCCGCTCATTCTTTCATCATGTCGGGGCGCTGACAATCCACCGGCCGGGTGCCCTGTCCGGATGGCGGGGGGCCATGTCAGCCTGAAGGCCTGAACCGCCAGCGGGACGCAAGCGCCCCCAGATGACAGGGCGTCCCTTCCAGCAACACGGGCACCAGCCAGAGCTCTCCTTCACGTACCCAATAGAGGGCATTCTGGCCAAATCGGGCGGCCAGCCGGATCGCCTCTGGCAGCGAAAGCGGCAACAACAGCGACGCCTCCTGCCAGCGCTCATCCTCATCGCTCCCCCAGACCTCTCCCATGACGGGACACTCGCCCACTTGCCGGACAAGGGCTCGCTGGCGACGGGCATTGCGACGCAGCCCCACCCACCGGCTGGCCGGGTTCCAGGCCGTGACAATGGCATAGGCTGGGCAGCAGGGAGGCGCAAAGGGGGCGATGAAGCACACTTTTCTGTAGTTTTCCCACAAAGTCATGTCAACCACATGTTACATCCCATTACATTTATTAAGGGCGAAAAAGCGGGTCAGCCCAAGTATGATGCAGCGAACTCGGGGATTGACTTATATCAAAGCTGAGTTAAAAAGTTGCTATCTGACGGCAAAGAGTGTTGTTATGCGCCTGTTAACTGATAAAATGCAGCAACTTTTGTAATGGACTACCTCTCCGGGCTTCTCTTGTTCAGACTTGTTGAGAGCCCATGTACGGCACAGGGATGCTTGCCGACATAGTTACCAAATTCGCGATGATTCGACCTGATATTCATACCCAGGATGACGTAATAAATTTTCAGGACCGGTCGGATAACGCCAAAGAGTGTTAAAATTTCGATAATTAACTGATAAGAATCTGGGAATACTCATGCAAACACCACATATTCTGATCGTCGAAGACGAGCTGGTCACCCGCAACACCCTCAAGAGCATCTTCGAAGCCGAAGGCTACATCGTGCTCGAAGCCAACAACGGTGACGAGATGCACCAGGCCCTGACCAGCCACACCATCAACCTGGTGATCATGGACATCAACCTGCCGGGCAAGAACGGCCTGCTGCTGGCGCGCGAGCTGCGTGAAGACGACAACATCGCCCTGATGTTCCTGACCGGTCGCGACAACGAAGTGGACAAGATCCTGGGGCTGGAGATCGGCGCAGATGACTACATCACCAAGCCGTTCAATCCCCGTGAACTGACCATCCGTGCCCGCAACCTGCTGAGCCGCACCATGAACGTGGCCGCCGGTGGCGAAGAGAAGAAGCTGGTGGAACGTTATCTGTTCAATGGCTGGGCCCTGGACATCAACAGCCGCGCCCTGGTCAGCCCGGCTGGCGACATGTTCAAGCTGCCCCGCTCCGAGTTCCGCGCCATGCTGCATTTCTGCGAGAACCCGGGCCAGATCCAGACCCGTGCCGAGCTGCTCAAGAAGATGACGGGCCGCGAACTCAAGCCCCACGACCGCACCGTGGACGTGACCATCCGCCGTATTCGCAAGCACTTCGAGAGCGTGGGCGACACCCCGGAGATCATCGCCACCATCCATGGCGAAGGCTATCGCTTCTGCGGCGAGCTGGAGCAGGAGTAATCCTCCCCACTCCCGAGTTGAAAAGGCGCCCTGTGGCGCCTTTTCCATGTCTGCGCCTTTCAGCTTGGCCGCTCTGGCACTCTCGCCGGCATCAAAAAACAGACAACAAAAAGCCCACTCGCAGGAGTGGGCTTTTTGTGTGAAGACTGGAGCGGGCAGCGGGAATCGAACCCGCATCATCAGCTTGGAAGGCTGAGGTAATAGCCATTATACGATGCCCGCTAGGCATCAAAACTTGCTTGGTGTGATGGGGAATCCCCACGACAGACAGCCATCTGGCTGATATGGACAACGGCGCGTGCCGCTATCTGGAATGTGGAGCGGGTGATGGGAATCGAACCCACGTATGCAGCTTGGGAAGCTACCGTTCTACCATTGAACTACACCCGCGTCAGTGGCCTCTACTATATGCATTTTGCCGCCGAGCGCAATCACCGACCTCGCATTTTTTGCCATAAATCAAGCTGTTCGGCCAACTAATGAGCATGAAGCCGATTTTTCACACAATGATGTTCCTCCGCCCGGTTCTGCAAGGTTGCCAAGCCGTGGGGGCGACGATAGTCTTGCGCCACTCGTTTGAGGAGGGTGGTAATGGACAAGAACAGACAGAAACATCTCTATGGCTGGTTGCGCAAACAATCGGGCCATGGTCGGCGCTGGATCGGCATCTCCATCGCCTTCGGGCTGGGTCAGGGCGTCCTGATGGTGATGCAGGCCTGGTTGCTGGCGACCCTGATTCACGGTTTCATCATCGAAGGCTCCACGCCGAAGCACTCCGCCCCCCTCTTCATCAGTCTGTTGCTGGTGACCCTGACCAAGGCGGCCCTGGCCTATGGCCGCGAGGTGGCGAGTTTCAAGGCGGGCAGTGCGGTGCGCCAGGCCATCCGCGAGCTGGTGCTCACCCGCCTCGCCAGGCTCGGCCCTGCTTATATCCAGCGTCGTCCCGCCGGTAGCTGGGCCAGCCTGCTGCTCGAGCAGATCGAAGAGATGCAGGACTTCTTCTCCCGCTATCTGCCCCAGATGGCCATCGCCGTCTTTATTCCCCTGGTGATCCTGGTCTCCGTGTTCCCGGTCAACTGGGCGGCGGGCCTCATTCTGCTCGGCACGGCCCCCCTCATTCCTCTCTTCATGATCCTGGTGGGGGTGGGTGCCGCCGATGCCAACCGCCGCAACTTCCAGTCGCTGGCGCGCCTCTCAGGCCACTTCCTCGATCGCCTGAAGGGACTGCGCACCCTGCAGCTTTTCATGCGTACCCGGGCGGAAGGGGAGGCCATCCGCGATGCATCGGAAGATTTTCGCGAGCGCACCATGGAGGTGCTGCGCCTCGCCTTCCTGAGCACGGCCGTGCTGGAGTTCTTCGCCGCCATCGCGGTGGCCCTGGTGGCCGTCTACTTCGGTTTCTCCTACATCGATCACCTCAACTTTGGCAGCTATGGTGTCAAGGTCACCCTCTTTACCGGCCTGTTCGTGCTCTTCCTCGCCCCCGAGTTCTACGCGCCGCTGCGGGAACTCGGTGCCCACTATCACGCCAAGGCACAGGCCATTGGCGCCGCCGAACAACTGCTGGAATTTCTCGAGGCCGACGTGAGCGAACCCGCCTCCGGGACGCTCCCCTTCCATGCGGATGGCCCCGTCAAGGTAGAAGCCCGCAGCCTGGAAGTGCTGAGCGCCGAGGGCAAGGTGCTGGTCGGTCCCCTCGATTTCACGCTGGAAGCCGGCACGCGCACCGCCCTGGTCGGCATCAGCGGCGCGGGCAAGAGCTCCCTGGTCAATGCCCTGCTCGGTTTTGCCCCCTATCGCGGTTCCCTGTGCGTCAACGGAGTGGAACTTCGTACCATGGACATCAGCCAGTGGCGCCAGCAGCTAGGCTGGCTCTCCCAGAATCCCCAACTCTTCCACAGCTCCCTGCGGGACAACCTGCTGCTGGCCAGACCATCCGCCAGCGACGCCGAGCTGGAATCCGCGCTCAAGCGCGCCCAGGCTTGGGAGTTCGTCAATGAGAAAGGGCTGGACTATCGGGTCGGGGATCAGGCGGGCGGCCTCTCCGTCGGCCAGGCCCAGCGCATCGCCCTTGCCCGTACCCTGCTCAAGACGACCCAAATGATGGTGCTGGATGAACCCACTGCCAGCCTGGATCGCCATTCTGAGCGGGCCGTCATGAGCGCCCTCGAACAGGCCGCACAAGGTCAGACCCTGCTGATGATCACCCACCGCCTCGATCAGCTCAGCCAGATGGACAACATCCTGGTGCTGGCGCACGGCAAGCTGGTGGAGCAGGGACGTTTTGCCGCACTCGGCGAGGCAGAGGGCCCCTTCGCCCGCCTCCTGTCGCAATCCCAAGGTTTCGGAGACTCTCTCGATGACTGATCTATTGCCGTTCCTGCGCCTTTATCGCCAGCACTGGCTCAGCCTCTCCATCGGCCTGCTGCTGGCCCTGGTCACCCTGGTGGCCGGCATGGGCCTGCTCTCCCTCTCCGGCTGGTTCCTCTCCGCCGCCGCCGTCGCCGGGCTGGCGGTCGCCACCCGAGACACCTTCAACTACATGACCCCTGCGGGGGGCGTGCGTTTCTTCTCCATCGTGCGCACCGCCAGTCGCTGGGGCGAGCGGGTCGTGAGCCACGACGCCACCTTCCGGGTGCTGACCCGGCTGCGGGTCTGGTTCTGGCAAAAGCTCTCCCCTCTCTCCCCCGGCTCCCTTGCCGGTTTTCGCCAGGCTGACCTGCTCAACCGTCTGGTGGCCGACATCGATGCCATGGATCACGTCTATCTGCGCCTCATCACCCCCATTGGGGCGGCCCTGCTGAGCTGCGCCGGGCTGGTCTTCTTCCTCTCCTTCTTCGATGGTCGCCTGGCGCTGACGCTGGGAGCCATTCTGCTCTTTGGCATGCTGGCCTTGCCCCTGGTCTTCTATTTTGCCGGGCGCGCGCCGGGCCGCCAGCTCATCGCCGAGAAGTCCAACCTGCGTACCCGCATGGTGGACTATCTGGACGGCCAGGCCGAACTGCAGATGTTCGCCGCCGCTCCCGAGGCGCTCACCGGATTGCAGCAGGCGGAGCAGGCCCTGATCCGGGCCCAGGCCCGCATGGCCCGCGTCAGCGGCCTGGCCGCCTTCTCGGTGCAGTTGCTGAGCGGCTGGACTCTGACCCTGATGCTCTGGCTGGCCGGTCACGGCGTCGGTGGCAGTGCCCCTGACCCCATCACGGCACTCATGGTGTTCGCTACCCTGGCGAGCTTCGAGGCGCTGCTGCCGCTGGCCGGTGCCTTCCAGCACCTCTCCACCAGCCTCACCTCCGCCCGCCGTCTCAACGAGATCCTGCAAGAGGCCAAGGCGCCGGAGTGGGGCGCACAGCAAGCCCCCGCTGCCCGGGGTGCCGTGCAGATAAGCGACCTGTATTTCACCTATCCAGGCCAGGATGCACCCGTGCTGCAAGGGTGCACCCTGCAACTGCATGCCGGAGAGAAGCTGGCGCTGCTGGGGCAGACCGGCTGTGGCAAGTCCACCCTGATGGGGTTGCTGACCCGGGAGTGGACGGCCCTATCGGGGGAGATCCTGCTCGATGGCAAGCCCCTCACCGATTACAGCGAAGAGGCGCTGCGCGCCTCCTGCTCCGTGGTGAGCCAGCGGGTCCACCTGTTTGCCGATACCCTGCGTGGCAACCTCACCCTGGCCGCCCCCGGAGCCAGCGACGAACGGCTCATCGAGGTACTCACCCAGGTGGGGCTCGGGACTCTGCTGTGCGATGAGGGTGAGCAGGCCGAACAGGGGCTGGATGCCTGGCTCGGGGATGGCGGGCGTCCGCTCTCCGGCGGGGAGCGCCGCCGCATCGGCATCGCCCGCGCCCTGCTCCACGATGCACCGCTCTGGCTGCTGGACGAGCCCACCGAAGGGCTCGATACCCAGACCGAACGGGAGATCATGGATCTGCTGCTGACCCTGGGGGCGGATCGCACCCTGCTGCTCATCTCCCACCGCCTGCTGGGGCTGGAACGGATGGACAGGGTAGCCCTGATGGAAGAGGGTCGCATCCGTCTGTGTGCCCCCCACCAGGAGCTGCTGGAAGATGATCACTACCGCAGCCTGCACCGGCGACTGGCCCCCGCCTGATCCGGGGTCGTCTCGCTACAATCCATTGATATGGCTAAAAATGGGGCTGGTCGCCATCGGCGACTGCCCCCTATAATGACCCACTCGCCACCCAACAAGATGCCGATATGAAACGCCTGATCCTGATGATGCCCCTGATTGCCTCCGGTTGCGCCGACTTCGCCTTCAACAGCAATCTGGACAAGGAAAACTTCGACGAGTACTTCAAGCCGGGGAGCGTGCGGATCTACGAGCAGAGCGAGCTCGCCGACCTCAACTACCTCTATCTCGGCACCGTCGAGGGGGAATCCTGCCAGAGCGATGCCAATCAGGCGGTGCCCAATGCCGGTGAAGCCCGTACCCTGGCCCGCCGCCGCGTGGCGGACATGGGGGGCAACGGCGTCAGCTTCGACAAGTGCGCCGAGTTCAGCGACGTGCCCGGCTGCCTGAAGCAGGTGATCTGCTACGGCCAGGCGCTGAAAGTGGCCGAAGAGAAGTAAGTCCTGCCATGGCGATCACCATCGTGCGACTCGGCAGCCTCCGCCTCGAGGATGAGGGGCTTCGCATCGGCACCGTGCGTCGCCCCCCTCGCGGCGTGCCCAAAGCGGCGTTCGCCAGCCTGGATTGGTACGACGTCTGGTTCCCCAATCTGGCCCCCAGCGCCGAGACCATGAAACTCGGTCAGACTGCCGACACCCCGGCCCGGTGGACCGCCTTCTGCAAGCAGTACAAGGCTGAGATGGCCGCCCCGGCCGCGAGGCACGATCTGGCCCTGCTGGCCGCCCTCTCCCACACTACCCATTTCTCGGTGGGGTGCTACTGCGAACAGGAGTCCCGCTGCCATCGCAGTGTGCTGAGAACCCTGCTGGCCGAGGCGGGGGCATTGCTGCGCTGAGTCCCGTCATGGATGAACACCCCACATGAGAAGAGGGCACCCCGGGGTGCCCTCTTCTTTATGATGCCGGCTAGTACGCATTCGATGACAAGGAAACCTCCACTCGTCGTCGCAAGGCCTGTTCCTCATCAGGGGTCATGCCCGGCAGCGGCCCCCGGGGGTTGCTGGCAAGCCATACCACCAGATCGTCAACCGTCTCCTCCAGGGGGCGAAAGTTCAGCCCATGGACGATGGCGGCCTCGGCGCTGATGGTGCCATACCCAGCATACTCCGGCAGCTCGCTTGGCAGCAGCGTGGGATAGCTTTGCCAGGGCGCCACCCCTGCCGCCATCAGGTCACGCCAGGGAGCCCACTCGAGCTGCAAGGGGGTCACTGGCGTCAGCCGGGCAGCGAGGCGCTCCACCCAGTCGTTCAGTGCGATGCCGGGCTTGATCAGGTTGAAGCACCCAGCGAGTCGCTGCTCGGCAGCCCGCAGCACGAACTCGGCACAGTCGCGCACATCCAGGTATTGCAGCCTGTCCTCCCCCAGCCCCGGCAAGAGCCAGGGCCCGCCCCGCTGCACCCGCCTCACCCACCAGGCAAGACGAGCGGTCGGGTCAAAGGGGCCGCAGAGCACGCCGGGGCGCAGGGTGCACAGGCGATCTCCCCAGCGGGCGCGATACACCGACTCGCACAGCACCTTGAGGGGGCCGTAGTCGGTGGGCGTTCCTGCCATCTCGTGCAGGGGGGCCGACTCATCCATGCCGGGTTGGGAAAAATCGCGATAGACACTGATGGTGGAGATGAAGATGAGCCGATCGCAGCGCCCCAGCAGGGCGTCAGAGAGCCCTTCGGCCTGTTCGGGGCGATAGCAGCAGGTGTCGATGACCAGATCCCAGTGCCGCCCCTCGCCCCGCAAGGGGGCCAGGTCCCCGTCTCTGTCTCCGTGAAGCTGGGTCAGCTCCCGCCAATCCGGGTGCTGGCGGTGGCCGCGATTGAACAGCGTCACCTCGTGCCCCCAATCCAGGGCCAGCGTGGTCAGGTGGCGACCCAGAAAGCCGGTGCCGCCGATAATCAACAATTTCATCCCTGTCTCTCCTCTATGGCGCCCTCTCCTTGCAGCCCCTCCACGGGCAGCCGAAACGGCCATGGCCTGGCATGGTGAGCACACGCCCTGATGCCGCCAGGCATATCGTCATGGTGCGGGCAGCAGATTCCTTGTCCGCTCCCCCGCCACCCCTTTTGCCGCCCCACCCTACGCAAGTTGGCACCAGGACACAGCCCCCTGGCACCGGGTCTGGGATCGGGATCACAGGGGCCGCGTCCTGGTACTCCCCCTGCGTTTTCGGCGTGCCTGTGCTACATTGCCCGGGTTTTCAGCCAGGATCCGCCATGAAGTTCGATATCGATACCCTAGGGATCATCCGCTCTCCCTACAAGGAGAAGTTCGCCATACCCCGCCAGCCCGGTCTGGTCAGCGCGGCTCGCGCCCGCCTCGAACTGCTTCCTCCCTACGATCAGCCCGATGTGCTGCGCGGCATCGAGCAATTCTCCCATCTCTGGATCAGCTTCGTGTTTCACCAGACCATGGATCAGGGCTGGCACCCGACGGTGCGCCCGCCGCGCCTCGGCGGCAACGAGCGGGTCGGGGTCTTTGCCACCCGCTCCACCTTCCGCCCCAACCCCCTTGGCCTCTCCGTGGTCGAGCTGCACGGGGTGGGACGTGAGCGCGGCAAGCTCTGGCTCGAGCTGGGCGCGGTGGACTTGCTCGACGGCACCCCGGTCGTCGACATCAAGCCCTATGTCCCCTATGCCGACAGCCTGCCCCACGCCCGTGGCGGTTTCGCCCCCGATGCCCCCACCCCGCCGCTGGCGGTGAGCTTCAGCGCCCAGGCCGAGCAGCAGCTCGCCCCCTGGCTCAAGGCCCACCCGGAGCTGCGTGAACTGGTGAGGGAGGTGCTGGCCCAGGATCCCCGCCCTGCTTACAAGAAGGGCAAGCCGGATGACAAGGTGTACGGTGTCAGATTGTTCGATGTGAACGTGCGATTTCAGATAAAAGAACCGCAATGTCAGGTACTGGCCATCGAACCCGCTTGAAAAAAGCCTCTCTGGCAGCATGAAAAAAAGCCACCCTCCCGGGTGGCTTTTTTATGGGCAAAACAGGGTGCTCAGCGCCGCTGCAGCAGCAGGCTGCCGATGGAGTAACCGGCCCCAAAGGAGCAGAGCACCCCGCGAGCCCCGCTCGGCAGATCCTGATTGAAGAGGTGGAAGGCGATGATGGAACCCGCCGAGCTGGTGTTTCCGTAGCGGTCGAGGATGACAGGCGCCTCCTGCTGGCTGGCGTCATGGCCCAGCAACTTGCGACCGATGAACTGGTTCATGGTGAGGTTGGCCTGATGAAGCCAGAGCCGGCTCAAGCCATCGGCCGCCCATCCCTGCTCCGCCAGCTGGGAGGCTATCTGATCGCACACCAGGGGCAGCACCTCCTTGAACACCTTGCGCCCCTGCTGGCGGAACAGCTTGTCGTCGCCGTAGCGGGTGCGCGGGCTGAGCCGGTTCAGGAAGCCGAAGTTGTTGCGGATGTTGTTGGAGTACTGGGTCACCAGCTTGCTGGCCACCAGTTGCCAGGGGTTGGCCACCTGGCAATCGGCCTCCCGCTCCAGCAGCACGGCGGTACAGGCGTCGCCGAAGATGAAGTGACTGTCCCGATCGCGGAAGTTGAGGTGACCCGAGCAGATCTCCGGATTGACCACCAGCGCCAGCCGGGCGGTGCCTGCCGCCAGCATGTCTGCGGCGGTCTTGATCCCGAAGGTGGCGGAAGAGCAGGCCACGTTCATGTCGAATGCCAGGCCGCTGGCGCCGAGATAGTGCTGCAATTCAATGGCCAGCGCCGGGTAGGGGCGCGGCATGTTGGAGGCGGCGACGATGACAAGATCGATCTCCCCCGGTTCACGACCGGCGGCGATCAGCGCCTGCTCGGCGGCCGCCACCGCCATCTCCACCATGATGGAGGGCTGATCGTCCGGGCGCTCCGCCATGAGCGGTTGCATGATGTCGGGATCCAGCACCCCCTCGCTGCTCACCAGATAGCGGCTCTTGATGCCGGAGGCCTTCTCGATGAACTCGCAGCTCGAGTGCTGCTTGGCAGGCAGCTGCCCTGCATCGATGGCGGAGGCGTTCTCCTCGTTGTAGAGATCCACGTACTGGTTGAAGGCCGCCACCAGCGCTTCATTGCTGACGGCAAAGGGAGGGGTATAGAGGCCTGAGCCACTGATTACGATAGAGGTCATCTTTGCTCCTGGCCGGGTGCAATCCCGGCTTGTCTGTTTTTTAGGGTTCAGAGGGTCACAGCTGGTCGATGGCCGCAGCCAGACCCGCCAGGGTCAGCGGGTGCATCCGCCCGCCGATCAATTCGTTCATCAACTTGATGGAGGGGTGCCACAGCCACTCCTGCCTTGGCAGCGGATTGACCCACACCATCTTGGGGAAATGTTGTTGCAGGCGCCCGAGCCACACCTGGCCGGGCTCCTCGTTCCAGTACTCTACGCTGCCACCTGGCCAGGTGATTTCATAGGGGCCCATCTTCGCATCCCCCACCACCATCACCCTGTAGTCGCTGCCGTAGGTACGCAGCAGCCGCAGGGTATCGAGCCGATCATCAAGGCGCCTGGCATTGTCCTGCCAGACGAAGTCGTAGAGGCAGTTGTGAAAATAGAAGAACACCAGGTGCTTGAACTCGTGGCGCAGGGCCGAAAAGAGGCGCTGCACCTCGGCCACATGGGCATCCATGGAGCCCCCCACATCGAAGAAGACCAGCAGCTTGACCCCGTTGTGGCGCTCGGGCCGCAGCTTCACATCGAGCCAGCCTTGCCTGGCCGAGCTTTGGATGGTGTCGTCGAGATCCAGCTCGTCGGGATTGCCCCGGCGCACCCAGCGCCTGAGCTTGCGCAGGGCGAGCTGGATGGCGCGCTGCCCCAGGGGCGAGTCGTCACTGAAGTTGCGAAAGTGGCGCGCTTCCCACACCTTGGTCGCCCGCCCGTGCTGGCCCTCTCCCCCCATGCGGATCCCTTCCGGGTGATAGCCGCCGTGACCGAACGGGCTGCTGCCCCCGGTGCCGACCCACTTGTTGCCGCCGGCGTGACGCTCCTTCTGCTCGTTCAAGCGCTGGTTGAGGGTCGCCAGCAGCTTGTCCAGCCCGCCAAGGGATTGGAGCAACGCCTTCTCCTCCGGGCTTAACAGTCGCTCGAACTCCTTGCGCAGCCAGTCGTCAGTCAGGCTCTCCGGCAACAGGGGGATGGCGGCCAACCCCTCGTAATACTCGGCGAAGGCGCGATCGAAGCGATCATAGTGCGCCTCGTCTTTCACCAGCAGGCAGCGGGATAGCTGGTAGAACTCGTCCATGTCGAGGCTGGCCAGCTGGGCAGCCAGCGCCGCGTGCAAGTCCAGCAATTCGCGCAGGCTGCAGGGGAGCTTGTGACGGCGCAGATGGGTAAAAAAGTCGATCAGCATGGGTCAGCTGCCGCGTCTGGCCAGAAAAGCGAGCTTCTCAAACAGATGCAGGTCCTGCTCGGTCTTGAGCAGGGCGCCGTAGAGTGCGGGCACCAGCTTGCCGGGCTCACGGGTGCGCAGGGCTTCGGGGGCGATGTCGTCCGCCAACAGCAGCCGGATCCAGTCCAGCAGCTCGGAGGTGGACGGCTTTTTGCGCAGCCCCTCTACCGCACGCAGCTCAAAGAAGAGCGTCATCGCTTCGTCGAGCAGCCGCTCCTTGAGGTCGGGGTAATGGAGCTTGACGATGGCCTGCATCTCGGCCTTGTCGGGGAAGCGAATGTAGTGGAAGAAACAGCGGCGCAGGAAGGCGTCCGGCAGCTCTTTTTCGTTGTTGGAGGTGATGATGACCACGGGGCGCTGGCGCGCCTTCACGCGCTCGCCGGTCTCGTAGACATCGAACTCCATCCGATCCAGCTCCAGCAGCAGATCGTTGGGAAACTCGATGTCCGCCTTGTCGATTTCATCGATGAGCAGCACTGGCCGCTGCTCTGCGCTGAAGGCCTGCCACAGCTTACCCCGGCGGATGTAGTGGCCTATCTCCCCTACCCTGGGGTCACCGAGCTGGGAGTCTCGCAGCCGGGCGACGGCATCGTATTCGTAGAGCCCCTGCTGGGCCTTGGTGGTGGACTTGATGTGCCAGCTGATGAGCTCGGCGCCCAGGGATTCGGCCACCGCCTCCACCAGCACTGTCTTGCCCGTACCGGGCTCACCCTTGATGAGCAGCGGCTTCTCCAGCACGATGGCGGCATCGACGGCCATCTTCAGTGCCTGTGATGCGAGATAGCGATCGCTTCCTGCAAATCCCATGAGATCCCTTCCATTGGATGCCCAGGCAGCGGGAGCCCCCTCGGCAAGAGAGAATAAGTTCTATATGTTGTAATAACATATTGTTATAACGATTCGTCACTTCTCATTCAGAAACCACAGGGTAATCTTGTTTCATCGCCTTAACAAACACAGGGATAGCACCATGAGCAAAATTTTTGAGGACAACAGCCAGACCATAGGCAACACCCCGCTTGTTCGTCTCAACCGTGTTACCAAGGGCCGCGTGCTGGCCAAGATCGAGAGCCGCAACCCAAGCTTCAGCGTCAAGTGCCGGATCGGTGCCAACCTCATCTGGGATGCCGAGAAACGCGGCGTGCTGACCAAGGGCAAGGAGATCATCGAGCCCACCAGCGGCAACACGGGCATTGCCCTGGCATTCGTGGCTGCGGCCCGCGGCTATCCCATCACCCTGACCATGCCGGCCACCATGAGCCTGGAGCGCCGCAAGCTGCTCAAGGCCCTGGGTGCCAACCTGGTGCTGACCGAAGGTCCCCTCGGCATGAAGGGCGCCATTGCCAAGGCCAACGAGATCCTCGAATCCGAACCGGGCAAGTACGTACTGCTGCAACAATTTGAAAACCCGGCCAACCCGGAAATCCACGAGCAGACCACTGGCCCCGAGATCTGGGACGCCACCGATGGCGAGGTGGATGTGTTCGTGGCGGGCGTCGGTACCGGCGGCACCATCACCGGGGTCTCCCGCTACATCAAGAAGACCAAAGGCAAGGCCATCGTCTCCGTGGCGGTCGAGCCCAGCGAATCTCCCGTCATCAGCCAGAAACTGGCAGGTGAAGAGATAAAGCCCGGTCCCCACAAGATCCAGGGCATCGGCGCCGGCTTCATCCCGGGCAACCTGGATTTGAGCCTGCTGGACCGCGTCGAGCAGGTGAGCAGTGACGAAGCCATCGAGATGGCCCGCCGCCTGATGGAAGAGGAAGGGATCCTGGCCGGTATCAGCTCCGGCGCTGCCGTGGTCGCTGCCAACCGTCTGGCCGAGCAGCCGGAGTTCGAAGGGAAAACGATTGTCGTCATCCTGCCGAGCGCCGCCGAGCGTTACCTCTCCAGCGCCCTCTTCGCCGGTGTGTTCAGCGAGCAGGAATTGCAGCAGTAGTTGATCAGCCAACACCAAAACGACGGCGCTCCTCGGAGCGCCGTTTTCATTATGCGCTAAACTCTCTAGCCACCAGTGCCACTCGGCCCCTTATTTTTTGGGGTAAAATAACAAACTTGGATATGACAAAAAAAGCAGACATTCTGTGATAAATCTCATATCCTGTGCGGCGTCACGAGGTGTTTGCTGGCAAGGTATCACAAGGTAACAAAGTGTTATTTTTCGTTATAAAATAATTTCAGGCCAGGCCTGACGCGGCTTGCAGCCTGATAGCGAAAAAATACCTGGCCACGACACCGAATACTGCACAGAAAATTGACCTGGATTAAACCATTGCAGGTCTGATTTCGTTACTTTACAACATATCCATACTGACACGGTGAGACAGGAAGCCTCATTGGCGACCATCTCTCCAAACAATATCAATAATATGGGGTGAAACCA
Source organism: Aeromonas sp. TW 6 (assembly GCF_013168745.1). NCBI lineage: Bacteria > Pseudomonadati > Pseudomonadota > Gammaproteobacteria > Aeromonadales > Aeromonadaceae > Aeromonas > Aeromonas sp. TW 6. The sequence continues at coordinate 26,063 of NZ_JABERS010000035.1, forward strand.
TGTACGAGAAGTCTGTTGTTATTACTGCTGAAAACGGCCTGCACACCCGTCCTGCAGCTCAGTTCGTGAAAGAAGCCAAAGAATTCCAAAGCGAGATCACTGTGGTCTCCGGTGGCAAATCCGCCAGCGCCAAGAGCCTGTTCAAGCTCCAGACCCTGGGTCTGACCAAAGGCACCAACGTGACCATCCAGGCTGACGGCCCGGACGCTCAGAAAGCCGTTGAGAAGCTGGTTGCCCTGATGGACGAGCTGGAGTAATCCAGCTTTATTCCTCCCCCACAGTCGTTTTAATAGGAAGGATTATGATATCTGGCATTCTTGCGTCCCCCGGTATCGCATTCGGTAAGGCGCTTCTTCTGAAAGAAGATGAAATCGTTATCAATCAAGGCAAGATTCCCGCCGAACAGATTGATGCCGAGATCAACCGCTTCCTCGAAGCCCGCACCAAGTCAGCCGCACAGCTGGAAGCCATCAAAGAGATGGCCGGTCGCACCTTCGGTGAAGAAAAAGAGGCCATCTTCGAAGGCCACATCATGCTGCTCGAAGATGAAGAGCTGGAAGGGGATATCAGATCCTTCATCAAAGAACACAAAGCCTCTGCCGACAGAGCCGTTCACGAGGTGATCGAACAGTACGCCAAGATGATGGCCGATCTGGATGACCCCTATCTGCGTGAGCGCGCCACCGACTTCCGTGACATCGGCACCCGTCTGGTCAAGAACGTACTGGGCATGGCCGTTGTCAACCTGAGCACCATCGACGAAGAGGTCATCCTGGTCGCCAAAGACCTGACCCCGTCTGAAACCGCTCAGATCAACCTGAAATACGTGCTGGGCTTCGTCACCGACATCGGTGGCCGTACCTCCCACACCTCCATCATGGCACGCTCCCTGGAGCTGCCGGCCGTCGTGGGCACCAACGACATCACCGAGCGCGTCAAGAACGGTGACATGCTGGTGCTGGATGCGATCAACAACCAGGTCATCATCAACCCGACCGCCGACCAGTTGAACGAAGCCAAGAAGTTCCAGGCCCAGTTCCAGGCAGAGAAGGACGAGCTGGCCAAGCTCAAAGACCTGCCTGCCATCACCCTGGATGGCCACCAGGTCGAAGTGTGCGCCAACATCGGGACCGTCAAGGACACCGAAGGTGCCATCCGCAACGGCGCCGAAGGCGTGGGTCTGTACCGTACCGAGTTCCTGTTCATGGACCGTGACGCGCTGCCGACCGAAGACGAGCAGTTCAAGGCTTACAAGGAAGTGGCCGAAGCCATGCCGGATCAACCGATCATTGTCCGTACCATGGACATCGGCGGCGACAAAGAACTGCCCTACATGAATTTCCCGAAAGAGATGAACCCCTTCCTGGGCTGGCGTGCCGTGCGTATCTTCTTCGACCGCACCGACATCATGCACGCCCAGCTGCGGGCCATCCTGCGTGCGTCTGCCTTCGGCAAACTGCGCATCATGTTCCCGATGATCATCTCCGTCGAAGAGTTCCGCAGCCTGAAGGCTACCGTGGAGACGCTGAAAGCCGAACTGCGTGCCGAAGGCAAAGCCTTTGATGAATCCATCGAAGTGGGTATCATGATTGAGACCCCGGCCGCGGCCGTGATGGCTCATCATCTGGCCAAGGAAGTGGATTTCTTCAGTATCGGTACCAACGACCTGACCCAGTACACCCTGGCTGTCGACCGTGGTAACGAGATGATTTCCGCCATGTACAACCCGCTGTCACCCTCCGTCCTGACCCTGATCAAGATGGTGATCGACGCTTCCCATGACAATGGCAAGTGGACCGGTATGTGCGGTGAACTGGCTGGTGACGAACGCGCCACCCTGCTGCTGCTGGGTATGGGTCTGGATGAGTTCTCCATGAGCGCCATCTCTGTACCGCGTATCAAGAAGCTTATCCGCAACACCAACTTCGAAGATGTGAAGGCCATGGCCGACCAGGCGCTGAGCTTTGCCACCGCCGCCGAAATCGAAGCGTGCGTAGATAACTTTATTAAGCAGAAGGCAGTCTGCTAAGATCGGCTGCAAACAGCGACAATCATCTCTAGGAGCTTTTACTATGGGTCTGTTCGACAAACTGAAGAAACTGGTTTCCGACGACAGTTCTGACACTGGCGGCATCGAAATCTTTGCTCCGCTGTCCGGCGAAATCGTCCCCATCGAAGATGTGCCTGACGTCGTCTTCGCCGAGAAGATCGTCGGCGACGGCATCGCCATCAAGCCGGCCGGCAACAAGATGGTTGCTCCGTGCGACGGCACCATCGGCAAAATCTTCGAGACCAACCACGCGTTCTCTCTGGAGTCCGACTCTGGTATCGAGCTGTTCGTTCACTTCGGTATCGACACCGTCGAGCTGAAGGGTGAAGGTTTCACCCGTATCGCTCAGGAAGGTCAACAGGTCAAGCGCGGTGACACCATCATCGAGTTCGATCTGGCCGTTCTGGAAGCCAAAGCCAAGTCTACCCTGACGCCTGTGGTCATCTCCAACATGGACGAGATCAAAGAGCTGGTGAAGATGACTGGCGCCGTGACCGTGGGCGAAACCCCGGTGATCCGCATCAAGAAATAATGCGCCCTGGCCTGACGCCAGCGACCGCCAAAAACCGAAGCCTAGTGCTTCGGTTTTTTTTTGCCCCTTCCATCCCCCGATACTCCATGGGCTCCCGCACAGGTCAGCATGACGGCAAACAGGCAGAAATGTTATCGAGATCAACACGGGCATAAGCAAGCCGAGTACCCTCAAGAGGGATACCTGCGGGTCCTTTGGCTCGATATGAGACGGGATGAAAAGAGATAAGCCGCTTAAGTGGCGAGGAGACAACGATGCTGAGAAATTCCGAACAACGTTATGGCAGCCTGAGCATAGGGCTGCACTGGTTGACCCTGCTGCTGATCGTGGCCGCCTACGGCCTGATGGAGTTCAGGGACATCTTCCCCAAAGGGTCGGCTGGCCGCGACCTGATGAAGGAGTTTCACTTCATGGTGGGTCTGCTGATCCTGGTGCTGGTGGTCGTGCGCCTGCTGGTGCGCGTGGGTAGCCCTTCACCGCGTATCGTGCCCGAGCTCTCCCCCCTGATGCTCACGCTGGCCAAGCTCGCCCATCTGGCGCTCTATGGCTTCCTGATCCTCACCCCGCTGCTGGGCTGGCTGCTGTTGAGCGCAGGGGGCAAGCCCATTCCCTTCTTCGGCCTGGCACTCCCCGCCCTCATCGCCCCCGATGACGGCCTGAAGGGTACCATCAAGGAGCTGCACGAGACGCTGGCCAACATTGGCTATGCGCTGATTGCCCTGCACGCAGCGGCAGCCATCTACCACCACCATGTGCTCAAGGACAACACCCTGACCAATATGCTGCCCGAGCGCAAATAACCAGCGACGGGTTGCACACCAACAAAAAGGCCCCTGTGACAGGAGCCTTCTTGTTCATGGAGGGTCATGGGCGACACGTCGTCAGCCGGGCAACACCACCCGGCTTTCGCCGCCGCCGAGGGCATCCACCCGTACCTGCACGCCGATCCGCTCCACCAGGGTCTGCACGTGGGAGATGACCCCGATCTGGCGGCCAGCCGCCTGCAGGGAATCGAGGCTTGAGAGCGCCAGATCCAGACTGTCGGGATCGAGGGTGCCGAAGCCCTCGTCGATAAAGAGCGATTCGACCTGGGTCTGGCGCGACGACAGGCTGGAGAGGGCCAGCGCCAGCGCCAGCGACACCAGGAAACTCTCGCCGCCGGAGAGGGAGTCCACCGAGCGCACCTCGTCCCCCATGTCGAGATCCACCACCTGCAGCGCCAGATCGGTGCCGGGCACCCGCTCCAGCCGATAGCGGGGGGAGAGCTCGGCGAGCTGGGCGTTGGCCTCCAGCAGCAGCCGCTCCAGCGTGAGGCTCTGGGCGAAGGTACGCAGCTTGGCGCCGCTGGCCGAACCGATGAGATCACAGAGCCGCTGCCAATGATCCGCCACCGCCTGCTGGGCAGCCAGCTCCTCCTGCAAGGTGCCCGCCTTGAGGGCCGCCGCCTCGGCCTGGGCCAGCGTGCTCTTGCACTGGAACAGCTGCTCGTCGAGAGTGCGGCAGTGCGCCTCCAGCGCCGTCAGCCGGCTGGCGAGCTCCTGTGGCGCCAACGCGGCCAGCTCGGGGTGATGCTCGCAGTAACGCTCTCGCTTGCTCTCCTCCAGCGCCAGCGCCCGCTGCCGCTCGGTCAAGCGGGTACGCGCCTCGGCGCGGGCATCCTCCAGCGCCTGCAAGGCGGCGCGGCGCCCCTTGAGCTCATCCGGGCTCATGGCCAGCAGGCGGCGCAGATCATATTCGGCGATGCCGAGGCTGCTGGCGTGGGCAGCCCAGCGCCCCAGCACCTCCCGTCGCCGCCGGCTGCTCACCTGCTTCTCCTGCTCCAGATGGCTGAGACGGGTCTTGAGCTCGGTCTGGCGCTCGCGCAGGGTGCGGGCCGCCCCCTGCATCGTCTCCAGCTCGCTGGCCAGTTGCTGCAGCCGCTGCTGCCAGCGGCTCTCGACCAGGGCAATCTCCTCCCCCCCCAGACAGGTGGCACGACTGGTAACCAGCCCCTGCCGTTGCTGTTCATGTTCCTTGTAGTCGCGCTCGAGCTTGTGCAGCAGCTCGCGCTGGGTCTGCAGACGCGCCTCCTGAGCACTCAGGGCCGGGGTAAGGCTGGCAATCTCGCCGGTCAGCCGCTCCCACTCGCTCTGGCCGTGCAGCCAGGCCTCGCAGGCCCGCTGCCACTCGCGCCACTGCTGGCTGCCCAGCCACTGACGCCAGGGCTGGCCTCCCATCTGCTCGTCGAGCCGGTTGCCCCCCTGCTCAAGGCGCTGGCGCAGGGTCGCTTCCTGCTCGCCCATCCCCTTCACCTCCCCTTCCAGGGCGATGCGCTGGCGATCGGCCTCCTGCCACTGCTGCTCGAACTGCTGGTGCTGGCTGGCCAGCTGGCTCAGCTGCTGGCGCACGGCCTGTAACTGCTGCTGCCCCTGCTGGGCCTCGCGCAGTTGCTGCTGGCTGCGGGCCAGCCCCTGCTCCAGACTCTGGCCGCGGCCGAGCAGGGTACTCATCAACTCGTTCCACTCGATCGGGCTCTGACGCAGCGGCAGCGGATGGCCCAGCAGCTCGGCACCGCCCAGCTGCTGCCAACGCTGGGTCAGCTGCTCGGCGCGCGTCTCCAGCTCAGGTAGATGCTGCTGACGCACTGCCAGCTGGCGGGCCAGCTCCTGGCGTTCGCTCTCGCACTGAATGTATTGGTGATTGAGCCGCTCCCACTCGAGCTCCAGGCTGCGGACGCGCTCCGCCAGCTGGCCGAGAATACCGGCCACCTGCGGCTGGCTCTGGTGATAGGGGTGCTCCTCGGCGCCGCAGAGCGGGCAAGGTTCACCGTCGCGCAGGATGTGGCGATGCTGCTCGAAACTGGCGATGGCACGGGACTGCTCCAGCGCGCGGCGTGCCTCGTCCCGTTGCAGGGCGAGCCGCTCGCGGGCCGGCGTCAACTCATCGCCGAGGATGGCCAGCTTGCCGAGCGCCTGCTCCAGCTGGGCGATCTCCTGCTGCAGGCGACCATGCTGCTCACCGTGATTGCGGCCATAGTCCGCCAGCTCCAGCAGCTGGCGCAGCTGGCCCAGTTGTTCGGTCTGCTGCTGCCACTGCTCCTGCGCCTTGGCCAGACGCCCCTCCCACTGCTGCTCCTGCAATTCGTGCTGCTGTTGCTGCAACCGGGTCTGCTCGCGCTGCCAGTAGTCGCGCTCCTGCTGCCCCTGCTCCAGCTGGTGTTGCAGTTGCCTGAGGGTGCGCAGCTTGTGCTCGCGCAGGGTGAGCAGTTGCTGCAGCCTGTCGGCATCCTCGGCCCAATCCTGCATGGCAGTGAGCAGCGGCTGCCACTGGCGGGCCACCGGCGCCAGCTCCTTGTGCTCCTCAAGCCAGGCACCCCACTGCTGGTGCTGGCCCTTGAGCTGCTCCACCTGCTGGCACTGCTGGCGCCAGCCCTGCTCCAGGGTGAGCTGCACCTCCCGCTCCTGCGCCCCCTCCTGCTGGATCTTCTGCAGTTGCTGCTGCTTTTCCCGAATGCGGGTGTCGAGCTCCTGCGCCCGTTTGAGTTCAGGCTGCAGGGCGCCCCACTCGCGCTCGGCGGCGATCTTCTCCGCCAGCAGTTGCTGTTCGGTGAGGGCGCTCTGCTGGGTCTTCTCCTCCAGCTTGCCAAGTTCAGGGCCAAGCTCGGCCTGCGCCTTCTCCTGCTGCTGCACCTCCAGGGTGAGGCGAGCCAGTTCGTCGTGATCCGCGCGGGCCACCTGGGCTTGCTCAGCGCGGGCGAACTCCTCGCGCTCGGGGGCGGCCGCACCGTGGGCCGCCTCGGCTGCGGCAAGAGCCACTTCCCCCTCCTCACAGGCCTGCTGCTGGGCGGCGATGCGGCCGTTGAGATCGCGCAAATACTGCATCAGCTGCTGTTGCTGCTGCTCGTGTTTGAGGCTGGTGGCGAGGTTGACCTGCTGGCTCACCCACTGCTCGCGGGTCACCTCGTCCATCAGTGCCACGTCGCCGAGCCGCTGGCTGATGGCAGCCAGTTTCTGCTGCTCCTCCCGCGCCCGCTCATGGGTCTGGACCGAAATAGCGGAGTAGAGCTCGGTGCCGGTCATCCGTTCGAGCAGGGCCGAACGCTCGTCGGCGCTCGACTTGAGGAAGGCGGCAAACTCCCCCTGCGGCAGGATGACGGCGCGGCGAAACTGCTCCCAGGAGAGCCCCACCAGCTCGTCGATGCGATCCTGCAGCTCCCGCTTGCTGCCACTGAACACCTGGCCCGACGCCACGTCGGTCAGGCTGCGCTCCTGGGCCTGAAAGCGCCCCTCGGCGCGGTTGCGGGCCCGGCGCACCGCCCAGCGGGCCAGCCAGATGCGGCCGTCACAGCCGCGAAACTGCACCTCGGCAAAACCGCTGGCGTGGCCGCGGCTGAGGATGCCGCGCACGTCATTGGCCTTGAGCTTCTCCTCGTCATCCATGCGGCCCACTTCGGCCACGTTCTTGCGATTGGCGATAAAGCGCGGCATCTCGTCGTAGAGCGCCAGACAGATGGCATCGAGCAGGGTGCTCTTGCCCGCGCCGGTATTGCCGGTGATGGCAAACAGGCCGGCAGCCCCCAGAGCGCCACCGGCAAAATCGATGGTGAATTGACCGGTCAGGCTGGCCAGATTCTCCCCTGACAGCGACAAGATTTTCATTGGCTGGACTCCTTCACCTGCTCCAGGATCTCTTCAAACGACGCCACCAGCTCGGCCTCCGGCTCCCCGTCGAACTGACGCTGATAGCAGAGGCGAAACACCTCGGTGGGGGAGAGCTCATCGAGCCTGCGCTGGCCGGCACCATCCGCCAGCCCCTGGCCCGAGCCCTGATAACTGGTCGTGATGCGGGCCAGGCGCACCGGCTTGTCGCCGATGGCGGCCAGTACGCGCTCGCGGATGCGGGCCTCGGGTTTGGGCAGCAGCAGCCGCACCTCGAGGAAGGGCTGCGCCTGCTGCGGGCAAGCGGGCAGCGCCAGCACCTCGATGGCCTGGAGCGCCTCGTCGAGGCCGCTCTGGGGCAGGCGGATCATCTCCACCGCGCGGGGCACCGGGATCCGCTCAAGCCGGGCCAGCTTGCCCCCCTCAAACGTCACCTCCAGCACCTGATGGTTGTAGTTCGCCTCGGCCAGCGAGAGCGGCAGCGGCGAGCCGCTGTAGTGCACTCCCTCGGCCGGGCTCTGCGCCAGGTGCAGATGGCCCAGCGCCGTGTAGTCGGCGGCGGCAAACAGCTCGGCAGGCAGGGCATGCTGGTTGCCGCCAAGCACCCGCCGCTCGGAGAGCTCGGAGAGCTGGCCCGCCGCCAGATAGGCGTGGCCCATGGCGATGAGGGCCTGATCCGGATGGCAGCGCACCCGCCCCTCGCTCAGCACCGCCTCATAGACCTGGCGTACCCCTTCGATGAGTCTGTCCTGCCCCTCCCTGAGCCCGTCGGGGCGCAGATCGCTGCTGCGCAGAAACGGCACGGCGGCGCACCAGGCGGCCACCTCGCCGTTTTTGCCTCGCAGCGGCACCAGCAGGCGCTCGGTCTCGAGGCGCCCCTCGTCGTCCCGACTGATGCTACCCACCAGATGCAGGTCGAAGGCGCGCAGCAGCTCGTGGGGGGCATCCAGCTTGGAGGGGGAGTCGTGGTTGCCGCCGATGAGCACCATCTCCAGTGCCGGGTGCTCGGCCCGCAGCCGTGCCAGGAAGCGGTAGAGCTGCTGCCAGGCACTGGCGGGAGGGTTGGCGGTGTCGAACAGATCGCCCGCCACCAGCAGGGCATCGATGTCGCGGGTCTTGATGGTGTCGGCCAACCAGTCGAGGAAGGCGTCGTGTTCGAAGCGGCGGTCGTGGCCGTGAAGCTGATGACCGAGGTGCCAGTCGGCGGTGTGCAGGATCTTCATGGAAAACGGCTCGATAAGGAGAAGAGAGCGGGGGCGAGGGCGCCCCGGGATGGAAACAAGATGAGGATGGAGCCCCCCGTTTTCAACCGGGGCAGCCCCAGACGTCAGATTCAGACGGCTTGGTAATGCATCTGGTACTGAAGATGACCGGTGAGGGGATCGGGCACCTCCCCCCCGATTTCAAAGCCGTGGCGGCGGTAGAAACGCACCGCAGGCTCGTTCTCCACGAAGACCCGGGTATGCAGCTCGGCACATCTGGATCTGGCTTCCTGCAACAGGGCGTGCCCCACCCCCCGCCCCTGCCTATCGGGGCGCACGAAGAGTGCAGCCAGGTAATCATCCACCAGCGCCATGAAGCCGAGCAGGTCCCCTCGCTCCTCGAACACCCAGATGCGGGCGTCATCAAGGTAGCGGGTACGCAGCTCCTCCTGAGTCTGCCACCAGCAGGAGGCATCGACGAAATCGTGGGCCTGCAGGGAGGCCAGGAGCCAGATTTCGACGATCTCTTCCATGTCTTCCGGCCGACTCTGTCTCAACATGGTCGCCTCCTTGTCAGCAATGTGAACACTCGCAGTCTAGGGGAGTTGGGCCCGCTCCCGGGGGATCAAGGTGGGGCCCTGTGAGGTCGATCGCCCTTTATTTAGCGAGAATGATTGGCTGATCACAAAGCGCCTCTCTAGTACAATGCCCGCCGGACAATCTAGAGACCGAGGACGCCATGTGGTTTAAAAACCTGCAGATTTACCGCTTTACCCGCCCCTTCGACCTGACCGTTGAGCAGCTGGAAACCCAGCTGGAAGCCTGCGCCTTCACCCCGTGCGGCAGCCAGGACATCTCCCGGTTCGGGTGGGTCAAGCCCCTTGGCAAATTCGGCTCCACCCTGACCCACGCCGCCTCTGGCCACATCCTGCTGTGCGCTCGCAAGGAAGAGAAGATGCTGCCCGGTACCGTGGTCAAGGAGATGCTGGCGGAGAAGGTAGAGGCCATTGAATTCGAGCAGGGCCGCGCCCTCAAGAAGAAAGAGAAGGAGGCGCTGAAAGAGGAGATCATGCACACCCTGCTGCCCCGCGCCTTCAGCCGCACCAGCCAGACCTTCGCCTGGATAAACCCTGCCGACAACCTGATGGTGGTGGATGCAGGCTCCGCCAAGAAGGCGGACGATCTGCTGGCGCTCTTGCGCAAATCCATCGGCTCCCTGCCGGTAGTGCCGGTGGCCCTCAAGAACCCGCCCGAGATCACCATGACCGAGTGGCTCAATGAGGGCAACCTGCCCGCCGCCTTCACCCTGGAGGACGAAGCCGAGCTGCGCAGCGCCATGGAGCACGGCGGCATCATCCGCTGCAAGCAGCAGGATCTGATGAGCGAGGAGATCAAGAATCACCTGGCCAACGACAAGCTGGTGACCAAGCTGGCCCTCAACTGGGGCGAAACCCTGAGCTTCGTGCTGGGGGATGATCTCTCCATCAAGCGCCTCAAGTTCAGCGAAGAGCTGCGCGAGCAAAACGACGACGTCACCAGTGAAGATCCCGCCGCCCGCCTGGACGCCGACTTCGCCCTGGTCACCGCCGAGCTCTCCCAGTTCATCCCGGCCCTGTTTGCTGCCCTGGGCGGTGAAGAGCAGTCCATCTAAGCAAATTGGCTCAGCATGATTGCAAAAAACCGCCTTCACGGCGGTTTTTTCATCTCCATCGACATCGTCGCCACGGGCTGGCCCCCTCCGGGGTAGCGCCGCCGCCCTCCCGCCGCGCAATCCCCTGAGCCCATTGATTGCGGCAGCATGACATCTCGCTAGAGTGCCCCCCTTTCCTGCAACAGTCGATGAAGTCGCTGCGCCAGGGTGCGGTAACCCTCGGCATTGAAATGCACCGCATCGGACTTCAAGGCCGGGTCTCGCAGCAACTCGCCGATGCTGTCGTTGTCCAGCACCAGCCCGTACTGATCTGCCAGCTCCTCGTAGAGGGGAGCGCCATCGGCAAACAGGGATTTTCGGGGCACCCCGACCAGCAGGATCTGGGCCCCGCTCCCCTGCACCGCCTCTATCATGGCGGCGAGATTGGCCTTGAGGGCCGCCTCCCCGCTGCCACGCAGGATGTCGTTGCCCCCTTCCAGCAGGATGACCAGAGCGGGTCTGTGCCGGGCCAGCAACCCGGGCAGGCGTGCCCTACCGGCCTGGCTCAGCTCTCCGGACACCCCGCCATTGACCACGGGATGGCCGCTCAGGGTCGCCAGCACGCTGGGGTAGCTTTGGGACGGGCTTACCCCGCGCCCCTCGGTCAGACTGTCCCCGAAGGCGAGCAGGGTCTCCCCCTGGGCCAGCGGTCTGAAGGTCGGCTCCCCGCAGGCCGTCAGCAACAGGCAGAGCAGCCCCGCCATGCAAGGTTTCGCCAGCTTCCCCCGGTGTGTCATGAGCGCCTCCCTGAGAGCATTGTAACCATATGAGTATTAAGACAAACTTTTAATCAAGCTCCAAGTGTGACACATTTCGGCAGGTGAACAAGAAACCGACAAGGAGCCTGTCATGTCCCTCAAACCCCTCGGCCTGCTGGTCGCCCTCGGCCTGCTTGGCGGCTGCGCCTCCCAGGACGGCTTTCACTATGTCCCTCCTCCCCAGACCCTGATCGCCCCGGAGGCGGCCAGCGGCTGGATTGACAAACCGGGCTGGCAGGGCCGTGACTTCATGGTGGCGGCGGCCAACCCGCTGGCGGTGGATGCGGGCTACCAGATCATCAAGGCGGGGGGCAGCGCCGTCGATGCGGCCATCGCCGTCCAGCTGGTATTGACCCTGGTGGAACCTCAATCCTCGGGCATCGGCGGCGGCTCCCTCATGCTGGTGTGGGACGGCAAGCAGGTGGCGGCGGTGGATGGCCGGGAAACAGCCCCCGCCGCTGCCACCGATCAGCTCTTCATGAAGGAGGGCAAACCCATGGCCTTCTATGAGGGGGTGGTGGGCGGGCGCTCCGTCGGCGCCCCCGGCACGGTGCGAGCCCTGGCCCTGGCCCACGAGCGCTATGGCAAGCTGCCCTGGGCCACGCTGTTCGAACCCGCCATCACCCTCGCAGAGCAAGGGTTCGTGATAAGCCCCCGCCTCGCCACCCTGCTGGCAAAAGATCCCTATCTGGCCGGGGATCCGGACGCCCGCGCCTACTTCTATCAGGCGGATGGCACTCCCAAGACGGCAGGTACCCGGCTCACCAACCCGGCCCTGGCCAGGGTGCTGCGTACCCTGGCAAGCGACGGCCCCGACGCCTTCTATCGCGGCCCACTGGCCGAGGCCATGGTGGCCAAGGTGCACGCCCACCCGACCAACCCCGGGGTGCTGAGCGCCGCCGATCTCGCCAGCTACCGGGCCAAGCTGCGGGACGGGCTCTGCTTTGACTATCGCCAGAGCGAGATCTGCGGCTTCCCGACCCCCTCCTCCGGCACCATCGCCCTTGGCCAGATCTTCGGCATGCTGGAGAGCCGGGACATGGCCGCCCTCAAACCGGTACAGGGGGAGCAGGGCCAACTGGCCGCCTCCAGCGAGGCCATTCACCTCTACAGCGAGGCGGCACGCCTCGCCTTCGCCGATCGCAACCAGTACGTGGCCGACGGCGACGTCGTCGACGTGCCGGTGACAGGCCTGCTGGACAAGGGCTATCTGGCGCAGCGGGGGCACCTTATCGGCAACCGCTCCATGGGCGTCGCCCAGCCCGGCAACCCGCCCCGGGCGCTGGCCAGGGGCCGGGACGCCACCCCGGAGCTGCCCTCCACCAGCCACATCTCCATCGTGGACAAGAGCGGCATGGCGGTGGCCATGACCAGCTCCATCGAGGATGGCTTCGGCTCGCGGCTGATGGTCAACGGCTACCTGCTGAACAACCAGCTCACCGACTTCTCCTTCACCTCGGTGGACGCCGCCGGCCTGCCGGTGGCCAACCGGGTGGAGCCCGGCAAGCGCCCCCGCTCCTCCATGTCTCCCCTGCTGGTGTTTGACAAGGCAAGCGGCGAGCTGGAGATGAGCCTGGGATCCCCGGGAGGCTCGGCCATCATCAACTACGTGGGCAAGGCGCTGCTCGGCACCCAGGATTGGGGGCTCGACCTGCAGCAGGCCATCAACCTGCCCAATTTCGGCAGTCGCAACGGCCCCACCGAGCTGGAGCAGGGGCGCACGCCCGATACCGTGGTCCAGGGGCTCAAGGCCAGAGGGCACGAGGTCCTGCTTAACGAGCAGACCTCCGGGCTGCAGGGCGTCCAGCGCCATGCCGGCGGCTGGCTGGGGGCCGCAGACCCCAGACGTGAGGGGGTCGCCAGGGGGGAGTGATGCCCCTTCAGCACCCTCGTTCACCATGGAGGAGGCCAGCCTCCTCCATGCCGTGTGCTCATAGGTGTTCTCCCTTGCCTCCCAATATCATCATCGATTGATTATTCCTGCCAATTTTTCTTTAACTGCACACTCTTTTCACCCAATCGCAATGCATTAAAGATGCTTTTCATCAAAACCAACGCAAAAACTGGAACAGTGTTGCTCATGGCATATAAATGCATTACTTTTCAATAGAAACGGCATCTGTTGCCCTCAAGATTTCCCCTTGATACGGCCAACTTCTGTCTCTTTCGCCCCCTGCTCATTGACAGCTGCCCTCTTCACCTTCGGGTGATCTGGTAGCCCCTGACTGCCATTAGCGAGGTGACGACATGGACCACTCACTCCCCCTTATCACCACCCTGGTAGGCGGCCTCGTGCTGGCCTACCTCTTCGGCATGCTGGCAAGCCGCCTGCGCATCTCCCCCATGGTGGGCTACCTCGCGGCCGGCGTGGTATGCGGCCCCTTTACGCCGGGCTATGTCGCCGACCTGCGGCTCGCCCCCGAGCTGGCCGAAATCGGCGTCATCCTGCTGATGTTTGGTGTCGGCCTGCATTTTTCCGTGAAAGACCTGCTGTCGGTGAAACACATCGCCATCCCGGGAGCCATCGTCCAGATAACGCTTGCGACCCTGCTCGGCCTTGGCCTCTCCCAACTGCTCGACTGGACCGTGACCGCCGGCCTGGTGTTTGGCCTGGCCCTCTCCACCGCCAGTACCGTGGTGCTGCTGCGCGCCCTGGAGAGCCGCGGCCAGCTCGACACCAACGAGGGACGCATCGCCATCGGCTGGCTCATCGTGGAGGATCTGGTGATGGTGCTGGCCCTGGTACTGCTCCCCATCCTCGCCAACCTGCAGCAGGGGGGCGAGGCACTGACCCCGGCCCAGGTGATGGCGGATATCGGCCTGACCCTGGCCAAGGTGGCTGCCTTCATCGCCCTGATGGTCATCGGAGGGCGACGCCTCATCCCCTGGCTGCTGGCCCGCACCGCCGCCACCGGCTCCCGCGAGCTGTTCACCCTGGCCGTCCTCTCCTGTTCCCTGGGCATCGCTTTTGGCGCCGTCAAGCTGTTTGGCGTCTCCTTTGCCCTCGGCGCCTTCTTCGCCGGCGTCGTGATGAACAGCTCACATCTGAGCCACAAGGCGGCCAACGACACCCTGCCCCTGCAGGACGCCTTCGCCGTGCTCTTCTTCGTCTCCGTGGGCATGCTGTTCGACCCCGTCATACTGCTGCGCGAGCCCCTGGCCGTGCTGGCCACCCTGTTCGTCATCGTGATCGGCAAATCCGTGGCCGCCTTCGCCATCGTGCGGCTCTTTGGCCACAGCCAGCGCACGGCGCTGACCATCTCCGCCAGCCTGGCCCAGGTGGGGGAGTTCTCCTTCATCCTGATGGGTCTCGGGGTCATGCTCGAGCTGGTCCCCGGGGTCGCCCGGGATCTGGTGCTGGTCGGCGCCTGTTTCTCCATCGTGCTCAATCCGCTGGTCTTCAACCAGGTGGAGCGCTGGCTGAGGCGCCATCCCGAACCACGCACCGATGGGTCACCTCACCTCTGCCCCTTGCAGGGCCATGTGGTGGTAGTGGGCGCCGACGAGATAGGCCAGCACCTCATTCGGCAGTTGCATGAACAAGGCAGGGAGATGGTGGTGATCGACACCGACGAGCGACTGCTGGCCCCCTGGCGCGCCATGGGGATCACCTGTCTGGCGGGCCATCCCATCCAGCAGGATCTGCTGACGGCGGCGCTGCCCAACGCCAGCTGGCTGCTGATCACCCTGGATGACAGCCTGCTGGCCGGTGAGATAGCCATCAGGGCGCAGGAATACGGCGCCCTGATGCGCATCGCCGCCTGTGCCCACCAGCACGAGGAGGTGCATCATCTGCGCGTGCGCGGCGTGCATCAGGTGGTCAAGAGCGAGGAGGAGGCTGCGCGGCGACTCTGTCACCTCGCCATGGAGATGGCCTGAAGCTCATCGGAAGTAACGAGTCCCCACGACGGGGCCAGACAAGAAGCCCGGGCCTGCTGCCCGGGCTTTTTGCATGACGGGGCGATACTGCCGTCCCCTCACAGCAGATCGTGCTTGTCCAGCAGGCGATAGAGGGTGGCCCGGGAGATGTCGAGCGTGCGGGCCACCTCCTCGAGCTGATCGGGGAAGCGGGCCAGCGTCCGTTGCAAGGCCTGACGCTCCGCCGCTTCGCGCACCGCCTTGAGCGAGCCGTCGAGCAGCAGGCTGTCCATGTTGGTCAGCTCCATGTCATCGGCTTCGATGAAGGGGCCGCTGCACATGACCACCGCCCGCTGAACCCGGTTGCGCAGCTCCCTCACATTCCCCGGCCAGCCATAGGACTGCATGGCCTGGCGCGCCTTGCGGGTGAAGCTGAGCACCCGCCCGCCCCGCACTTCCGCCAGAATGTCATCGGCAAGGAGCTGGATGTCTTCCGCCCGCTCGCACAAGGCCGGGGTGCGCAGGCGCACCACGTTGAGCCGGTAGTAGAGATCCATGCGAAATCCGCCGCTGGCCACCGCCTGCTCCACATCGATATTGGTGGCCGCGATGATCCGCACATCCACACGACGCGTCAGGTGGCTGCCCACCGCCTCTATGCACTGCTCCTGCAAGAAGCGCAGCAGGGTTGCCTGATCCTCCAGTGGCAACTCCCCTATCTCGTCGAGAAACAGGGTGCCGCCATCGGCGGCCTCTATCTTGCCTATCTTGTGGTGCTGTGCCCCGGTGAAGGCCCCCTTGACGTGGCCGAACAGCTCGGACTGGATGAGCTGATGGGGCATGGCCCCGCAATTGACCGCCACGAAAGGGCTCTCCTCCCCGAACGTGCTGTAGTGCAGCTCCCGGGCCACCAGCTCCTTGCCCGTACCGCTCGGTCCCGTCACCAGTACGGGCAGGCGGCAATGCTGCAACCGCACGATCTGGTCGCGCAACTGGCGGATGGGGGCGCTCTCCCCCTGGATGAAACGAAGCTGGGGTTGCAGTCGGGGGCGGTGTCGCCGGATGAGGCGCGCCATCCCCAGGGCATGTCCCAGGCTGTGGGAGAGCCTGTCTCTGTCCAGGGGAAAGGTGTGAAAATCATGAAAACAGGCTGCCAGCAAATTGCGAAGGGCTTCGCTGGCGAGACAGTCCCGCTGGATGAGGCCGATCCACAAGGCGCCGGAGTGCTGCGCAATCAGGTTGTAGAGGGCTTCGTGCTGCTGATGCTCGATCACCACCAGCACCAGGGGATAGTCCTTTTCCTGCAGTTTTTTCTCTGCCACCACCAGGGAGCTTGCCTGCTCCACCTGCCACTCGCCTTGTTCCAGCAGGCTTTCCAGTACGGCACATGAATTGATGAGCAACAATGCCGTTTCTGTCATAGGGACAACTCCTTGTTATCGCCACTGCACGAAGGAGTCTGACGACTTATCCAGATAACTCCCTTTATCATCAAATGGCGCCGTTTAATATGGCCAGACGATGATAACTATAAACCATCCCGCCTTTAGACTGATGGCACCACAATATTGAGACAGCCAAATTATCCGTGAGAAAAAATAAATCCATTGATAAATAAGCGCTTACTTCACGACATAATATGTCGCTCTCAATATTGAGACGTAAAAACAATTATATCAAATAAAAAACAACTAAAAATCATATGGTTGTAAATTGGCATGGTCGTTGCTCTCTCCAATAAGCCCTCCTGGCATATGGAGACAGAACATGAAGACATATATTGCATTGGCAACATTTCCTTTTCTGGCATTTGCCACCCCCTCAATGGCACAAAACCGGGTCGATCTCGGTGCTCAGGCATTGAGCAATATTCGTGGTTCCATGGGCGTCAATATGGTTGCCGGTAATAACAACCAGCAAGGCAATCTTGCCGCCATCGCCATTTCGGGTCCGGCCGTCATTCAATTTGGCCAGCTGAATCAATCCACCACCAATCTGAACGGCAGCCAGAGCGTCGCCATCCTGGGCTCGGCCCTGAGCCAGAACCGGGGACTGGTCGGCATCAATCAGGGGGCGGGTGAGGGCAACCAGCAACTGAACGCCTTCGCCCTGTCCCTCGATGACAGCGGCCTGGGTGTCGTGACCGACATCAATCTCAGCTCCAGCGTCGCGAAGACCCCAGGGGGAAAGCCCCCCGCCAACACCACTACCAGCATCTATCTGGATGACACCGCCCTCACGGGCAGCAAGGGGGTCATTCAGGTGAACCAGGTCACGGGACAGGGAAACCAGTCAGTCAACATGGTTTCCCTGCCCCTGGCTGGCGCAGTAACGGCATCCCCATGATGCCGCAGGGATAGGAAGCCAGGCCCGGGGGTATCAGCCGATGGGCATATCTTCCGCTGAAAGTTCAATGGAGAGACTCATTATGCGTGGACTTATTTATAGCTCATTAGCCGCCGCGGTCATCATGGCCATGTCGGGCACTGCATCCGCCGATTACCGCGGTGACAGAGATGAGACAGGGGCAACCTTGACCAAGAAGGTCAAGGCAGAAGTCGATGTGGAATACGAAGGCAGGGTCAATGTCGGCGGCTACATCAACGTCAACAAACTCGGCATGGCCGTCGTGGATAACCAGCAGTCCAGTTCCATGATAGGCACCGCCAATACAAGAACGGAGAACACGAGCAAGATCGACGGCTCGTTCAAGGGTGCATCCGGTAACATCGGCGCCAACGTCGCAGCCGGTGACTCCAACGTACAGGGCAACAGCGCTTCCCTGGCCGCCTATGACGAGGTCGATGCCGAGTTCATCATGGGTCGTGGTCAACAACAACATGGCGCCCCTGGCGGATCGTCGGATGCCGAGGTCTTCTCCACCCAGAGCGCCAGCAACAACTGGACGACCAATCACGGCCATCAGAACAAGGCCGGTGTGGGCGATGGGGCCTTCAAGGATGCCGCAGGCAACATCGGGGTCAACGTGACCTCGGGCTCGGGTAACGTCCAGGCCAACAACATGGCTGCCTCCGTGTCCACCGGCAACATGGCCGTGGCCACCGTGGCCAACAGCCAGAGCGTCTCCAAGAACATGACCGAAAACCAAAGCCTGAGCGCAACCAAGACGGTTGACAAGGCAGGTGTGTTCCTCGGTCTCAAGGCTTGGGGCGATTACGAGGGGGGCGGTACCGGTCATGATGTCAAGAAAGGACATGGCCACGACAATGACAACGACAGGTACGGCAACAACAACCCGAAAGATGATGGCAAGTTCGAGTTCAAGGAAGAGGGTGACATCAAGCTCAGTGGGTACGCCGTCGGGTATATTCCCGTGGTCAACACCTACACCAGCCGCGAAACCTTCAACCGGGCAACCATCGATGGCGGCGCCTTCAACGGTGCCGTGGGCAACATCGGGGTGAACGTCTCCTCGGGGACCAACAACCTGCAAGCGAACAATCTCTCGCTGGCCGCAGGGTTTGCCAAGTAAGTCGATGCGAGGGGGCCCAGTGCCCCCTTTTTCCCTGACACTGGAGGTCTGAATGCGCTGGCTGTTGCTGTGCTGTCCTGCCGTCTGGGCAGGCTCGGTGCCACTGGGGGAGCATCTCCCGGCGTTGGGGGATCTCAACAAACCGGTGCAGAGCATTCTGGAGCGCCGGTACGCCAACATCGAGCGCCAACATACGGATTTCAGCTGCGGGGCCGCCGCCGTCGCCACCATCTTGCGCTACGCCTACGGCCATGCAACCAATGAACGCTGGGTCATGGATGGCATGCTTGCCATGGCAGACCCGGAGCAGGTCAAGCACTACGGCTTCTCCATGCTCGACATGAAGCAGTACCTGCAAATGCTCGGCATGCGGGTCAGAGGGTATCGACTGGGCGATGAAAAACTGCGCCAGGTGAGGGTGCCCACCATCGTCCTGCTCAACATTCGCGGCTATCAGCACTTTGCCGTGCTGCGGGCCATCGATCGCCACGATCGCGTCTATCTGGCAGACCCGGCCCTCGGCAACCGGGTGATCACGTTCAAGGAGTTCAAGGAGAGCTGGAACGGCATCCTCCTCGCCGTCATCGGCGCGGGCTATCGTCCCGATGCCCCCCTTGCCAAGCCCTCTCCCCCGCTCTCTGTCAGAGGCAAGGATGGGCTCTTCGCCCCGGTCAATGAAACATCCCTGCTGGAATTCGGTTTTCAGCACAAAGAGCTAGGCTGTGTTCTCAAAATGCTGGTTTTCTGTCCACACATAACTCGCGCAAGTAGCGAAGGCAGAAAGCCAGTTTGATAAAGGCTGCAAAACTCTTGGCTAGCTTTTCATATCTCGTTGAAAACCG
>NZ_JABERS010000036.1:0-43181 GCF_013168745.1 Aeromonas sp. TW 6
TCGATGTGGTTGAGGATTAGTTCGTGGTTAAACATGGGGATAGTCTGTTGGGTATTAGCTGGTCAAGGATGGCGATCATACCTCAGAAGCCGCGCCACGCCTCGCTCATATGAGGGGATGGTTAAGGCTTGCCCCAGCCTTTCAGAGATCCGCTCCCGATAGCCGTCGATAAAGTCGGTAAAGCCCTCATTGGTATGAAAGCTACAGAAATAAGCATCCCTGCGCGCCTGCACACAGCGTTCGTAATCCCGATTCAGATCGATGGTGTTAAATTCGAGTCGCAATCAATAAGATCCTGTCGTGTGTAGGTAGGGTGTAAAAAGCGAAGCGCATTACACCTTTTGACAGATAAATAGGAGCGGTGCAATTCACTTCGTTCATTGCACCCTAACCGTCCCTCACCCTGCCCCCTCCCAAAGGGAGAGGGGATCATCCGACATCGAGGATATAGCGTTGGCAATCGGGAAAAGTTCGGGAGTGGCGGATTGCACGAATTTTCGATGATGCAATATTCGATTGCATGATGCTTGATTACGTGATCGTCCGATTACGCTTCGCTAATCGAACCTACAAATATCCGATAAACCTGTGGTGCAAACCAACTCAATGGGAGTCAAATCTCCCTTCTCCCCTTGCGGGAGAAGGGCCGGGGATGAGGGGAAGGAAAAAAGAGAGCTCGCGGTAAACGTTGGGCTTCGCTACGCTCAGCTATAACATAGCAATTGGTAGGTTGGTGCTGAGCCTGCGAAGCCCAACATTCGAGATCTAAAAAGGTCGCATAAAACGCATGAAGCCTTTGTTTGTAGGTCGTATATCGATTACATTTCTGTGTAAAAGACTATTTTCAAGCCCAATTGCATGTAGCGTTTTATCATGAATAAAATATTTATACTGCGCAACACCTTGACAGAAAAAGATATCCGTTGGCAAAGGATTTATTGCGTATGGGTTATGCAGAATACACAGTCCATCAACAATTTTCTCATGATACAACCGGTGATCTTCAGACCTTCTTTCTGGCGTACCAGATTTATCCACAGACCAGACGGAGTCAACTGTACAGCCACTAAAGAAGTTATGCTTCATCGCACTTAACTTACCCCATGTAGCAGTACACGAGAAAATAACAGCACTAACCTCCCTCATCAGTTCATTCGTGAATAAACCTAACTGAATTGAGGCACCATTATCTTTCTCTATAAATCCTAGATTTCTTACAGGGGGCCCTGCAGGGTATTTTCCGGGATTATCTAAGTATTCATCCTCATCAACATAATGATCATATAAAACAGCACAAATTGGTCTTGTATATTGTAGATTGAACCAAGGCTGCTCAAAGGGTGCAACTGCTATCACAAATGGTTTATTCTTTACATGGTTAAGGTTTTTATATTTTGTATTATACAGTCTGTATTTGGAAAGTATAGAATTTGACAGTCTGATCATTGCTTCATGATTTATTTTACCAAACCGTTTAATTGACTCCATAGATTCTGCAGAGAATGTTCTTTCCCACTCATTTTCCTTACCATCAGCTGAGTTAGAAACGACAGCTTCCACTATGATATCACTATCATTCTTCAATACATTAAAGTCTGGTGATGGGTGCTGCCAGTTTATACTTGCCCCTAACTCCTTGAAAGCTGCATGTAAATAAACTTCCCAAAATGTTGAGTTGAAGGTCGTCTGAAATTCTTTAATGACTTTTCCATCTCTATCAACGAAGCCTTCTGCCCATTGAGAGAAAATATTTCGCTCTAATTCTAAATTGTCATGTGAAATAGACTTAAAATTAGCATGCAATTTATCGCTGGGAACTATCAGTTTAAAAAATCCCATACTTCTTCCCCCTCAACAGTACAGTATGTAAATTAGTTGATTATTTACTGCAGCTAACTAACTTCCTCCCAACCTCTGTGCCAACCCTGAATACCGCTCGGTCTTTTTCCGTACCGCTTGTGCCAGCAGGGCGCGATCGCCGTAGAGATCGAGGCGGGCCTTGGCGCGGGTGATGCCGGTATACACCAGCTCGCGGGTCAGGAGCGGGCTGGGGCTGTCGGGCAGCACCAGTACGGTGTGGGCAAACTCCGACCCCTG
The DNA here is from genome assembly GCF_013168745.1 of Aeromonas sp. TW 6. NCBI lineage: Bacteria > Pseudomonadati > Pseudomonadota > Gammaproteobacteria > Aeromonadales > Aeromonadaceae > Aeromonas > Aeromonas sp. TW 6. Next base: position 2,098 of record NZ_JABERS010000036.1, read on the forward strand.
GGATTTGTGGATGGTCATGGCGTAGACCGTCTCATGGGGGGGCAACCGGCTGGGCAGCAGGGCCCGCAGGGTGCCGTCCGGCTGCTCGAACCACACCTTGAGGCGGCCGGTGTCATCGGGCAGGCAGAGCCCCATGTCGCCGTTGTAGAGGCCCACCCCGTGGTCGTTGCGCACCACCATCACCGGGCGGCCCGCATACCAGTCGCCGTCACGCTGGATCAGCCCTGCCTTGGCGAGGGCCAGTTCGAGGCGCTCGTTGAGCCCCGTCACCCCGAAGGGGCCGTCCCGCAGGGCGCAGAGGATCTGGAAGCCGTTGAACGCCTTGAACACCGCCGCCGGATCCTCGCCGGCCCGGGCCGCCTTGAGGTAGCTGCCATAACCGGCCACTCCCTCGGCAATCAAGGCGTTGTAGGCCTCCCCCGCCCAGGGGTGCAGGCGGATGTCGCCAAATCCTGCGCCCCAGACCGCCTCCACTGCCGCCCCGTCGCCGCTGTTGCAGGCCCGCGCCAACTGGCCGATGCCCGAATACTGGTCAAAGCGCCAGCTCTTGGAGAGCAAACAGAGGCTGTCGCGCACGCTGGCCCCTGATGGCGTGCCTTGCAGGCGATAGCCGGTCTGGCGGGAAAGCCAATGTGCCTGCGCCGGGCTGATGCCCTGTTCGATAAAGCTGCAGATATCCCCGAGCACGGCCCCCGCCTCCACCGAGGCGAGCTGATCCTTGTCGCCGAGCAGGATGAGGCGGGCGTGGCGGGGCAGCGCGTCCAGCAGGCGCGCCATCATCGGCAAGTCGACCATGGAGGCCTCGTCCACCACCAGCAAGTCCAGGTGCAGCGGGTTGCCTCTGTGATGGCGGAACTGGCTGCGCCCGGGGATCACCCCGAGCAGCCGGTGCAGGGTGCCCGCCTCGGTGGGGATGGCCTCCACCCACTCGGGGGGCAGGTCCAGGGCCTGCAGGGCAGAACCGATACTCTCGGTGAGGCGCGCCGCCGCCTTGCCGGTGGGGGCCACCAGCCGGATCGCCGGGGCCTTGCCCCCTTGCAGGCCGGTCTCCACCAGGATGGCGAGGAGCTTGGCCACCGTAGTGGTCTTGCCGGTGCCGGGGCCGCCGGAGATGACCGCGAAGGGGCGCGCCGCCGCCATGGCCGCCGCCAGCTTCTGGCCGTTGCAGCAGAGCGCCTCGGGCACCAGGGTATCCAGCCGCTCCAGCTCGCTGGCCGCCTGGGCGCTTTTTAGCAGGGTCTCCACGGCGGGCCACTCCACCTCATGGGGGAAGACCAGATCCAGGTACTTCTCCACAAAGTGGCGGACGGAGAAGTCCGGCGCGAGGCGGGCCTTGAGCAGGGCCCCGAACACCAGGCCGTAGTCGCGGGCAAAGAGGCGTGACAGGGCCGGGGCAATCTCCGGCCATTCGGCCCGTTCACTCAAGGCGCTAAGGTGGCGGGCCACCCCCAGCTCAAAGTCGTGGTAGCGGGTGAGGTAGAGGCGATCCCCCCAGAGTCGCAGGGGCCAGCGGGGGATCTCCCCCTCCTCCTGTTCGCTCCCCACCAGGGGGCTGGCCGCAAAGAGGGCGGGCCAGCTCGCGGGATCCGCGAGATCCGCCAGCAGATCCCGGCTCTGATCCGGATCCAGCCCGAAGGGACGCGAGGATCCCTGCCCGTCACCGCCCTGAGCGAGCATCGCCAGCGGCAGGCAGACATGGCCGCGCCCCAGCTCATGGCAGGCGAGCGCGGCCCCCAGCACCAGCTCGGGGCTGCCGCCAAGGTCGGCCACCAGCCTGGCAAATTGCAGGTCAAGCTGGCGGATGCGCCCCGCCAGCGCCAAGGCTTTCAGCCGCTCTATCATGGTTTCGCCCTTCATCTCGCCCCTCATGCCTCTGCCTTGTTCGATTTCTCTAAACGATGATCGTCAGATGTCACACCTTTACTAAACAACTCGTCCAGCCCCAGCACCAGTTCCCGGCTGGGCCTGGCATGGAAAATGCCCCCCTGGGGCATGCCGCGCAGGAAGAGATAGAAGACCCCGCCAAAATGCCGGTCGAAATCGTAGCCCGGCAGCCGCAAGGCGAGCAGCCGATGCAGCGCCAGCGAATAGAGCTGGTATTGCAGATCGTAGCGATGCTCGACCATGGCCCGCTCCAGGGCCGGGCGGCCGTAATCGGCGGGGCTCATGCCAAGGTGGTTCGATTTGTAGTCGAGCAGATACCAGCGCCCCTGCCACTCGAACACCAGGTCGATGAAGCCCTTGAGCATCCCCTGCACGGTGGCAAAACCGAGCGGCTTGCCGCCCCGCGACAGGGGGTCGTGCTGCTGGCAGAGCGCGGTCAGCGCCGGTGCCGTCACCCGCCCCATGGGCAGGAAGAACTCCAGCTCCACCTGTTTGCGCTCGGGGGCCAGATCCCGCAGCCGCACCGGATCCCCAAGGCCGGTCTCAAGGGAGGTATCCAGCACCGCCTCCACCTGCTGTTGCAGCACGGGGGCCCAGCCTTCGTCGAACCCCTCCTGGGTCAGCAGGGCGGCGATGTGCTGTGCCAGCGACTCGCCCCCCGCGTGCTCGAAGTCGATGGTCTCGAACAGGCTGTGGAGCAGGGTGCCGGGACGCGCCCCCTTGGGGAAGGTGAAGATGGAAGGGGCGGGCGCCTCCTCTTCCTGCACGGTGACGGCAGCCTCGGTGGCCACCTCGTCGTCGAAGCCGGGGTTGGCCAGCACCCCCTTGCCGTGGCCGTTGCCCTGGGCCGCGAGCCCGGAGTAGGAGCTGATCCACCAGTCCCGCTCAAGCTGCCCCTGGAACGCGCGCACGGTGGGCTCCCCCGGCGTCTCCGCTTCGGCGGGCAGCGGGGCCGGGCGGGTTAGCGAGGGCTCACCGACGGCCACCCCCGGCAGGGCCTGGGCCAGGTCGGTGAGGGCGGTCGCCAGTGTCCCGGCGTCCCCCTCCTCCCCCTTTTGCAGCAGGTAGCCGATGGCGGTGCGGTGCAGGTCGGTCTTCTCCGACTTGCCCGCCCCGGAGCGCACCGGCGCCAGCCCGAGCCAGGTGGCATAGACCCCCCGGGTCAGGGCCACGTAGAGCAGGCGCAAGTCTTCGGCGAGGCGCTCCTTGTCGGCCTCGGCCAGGGACGCCTCGGCACCGGTGAGATCGAGCACGGTGCGATTGCCCGCCTCCCCCGCTTCGTGGAACAGGGGGGTGTCGGCGGCGCGGTGGCTGCAAATGAACGGCAGGAAGACCAGCGGGTACTCCAGCCCCTTGGATTTGTGGATGGTGACGATCTGCACCAGCTTGCGCTCGGACTCCAGGCGAAGTATCTGCTCCCCGTCCTGGCCGTTGGGCTGGCTCACCGCCTCCCCGAGCCAGCGCAGCAGGGCGTACTCCCCGTCCAGCTCGCCGCTCGCCTGTTGCAGCAGCTCGCCGAGATGGAGGAAGTTGGTCAGCCGCCGCTCCCCGTAGGGGCTCGCCAGCAGGGAGGCGGCGAGGTTGCGCCCGTGCATCAGGGCCCGCAGCATGGCCAGCACCCCGTGGCGATGCCAGACCGCGCGGTATCCCATGAACTCCTGCACCGCGCTTTCCCAGGCCCGCTCGTCCGAGGCCAGCGCGTCCAGGGCCCTGGCATCGAGATCGAACAGGCCGGTGGCGAGCGCTGCCCTAAGGCTTCGCTCATCGCTCGGGTTCTGGCAGGCGTGCAGGATCAGCAGGATCTCCCGCGCCTCCACCTGGGCCAGCACGCTCTCGCGGTTCGACAGATAGACGGAGGCGATGGCAAGGCGCGCCAGCTCCTGTTGCACCAGCTTGCCCTCGGCGCCGGTGCGCACCAGCACGGCGATATCCCCGGCCCTGACCGGCTCGCTGCCGAGCATCGCCTTGCCCTCCCGGGCCAGCGTGAGCAGGCGATGGATCTCCGCCGCCGTGGCGCGGGCCATCCTGCTCTGGTACTCCCCCTTGTTGAAGGTGGGCTGACCGGTGAGCTGCCAGCAGTGCAGCACGGGGACGCTCTGCCCCTCGATCAGCAGTGCCCGGCTCTTGCCCTGCGCCTCCACCGGCAGGAAGGGGATGTCCGCCTCGTAGATGAAGGGATCCTTCGCCCGCTCGAACAGGCCGTTGACCGCCGCCACCAGGGCGCGGCTTGAGCGCCAGTTGCGCCCCAGGGTGTAGTGGGCGCTCACATTTCGCCGCGCCTGGATGTAGGTAAAGATGTCCGCGCCACGAAAGCCGTAGATGGCCTGCTTAGGGTCGCCGATCATCAGGAGCGCCGTGTCCTGGTGACCGCCGTAAAGGCGATGGAAGATGCGGTACTGCTGGGGGTCGGTATCCTGGAATTCATCGATCATGGCGACCCGGTAGGTGGCGCGGATGCGCTCGCACAGCCGCTCCCCCAGGCCCGAGCCGAGCGCCCCGTCGAGATCCCGCAGCAGATCGTCGAAGGAGAGCTGATGGGCCTGGCGCTTGCTCTCCTGCATTCGGCTGCGCACCACCCTGGCCGCCCGCTGCAAGACGAGATCCCGGATGCCGGGTCGGCTCGCCAGCAGGGCGTCTATCTCGCCAAAGAGCGGCAGGGTGGGCACCGTTCCCCCCTTCTTGAGGTTCTCCTCCAGCGCCTGCTGGCCGAAGCGCTCCAGCTCCTTGGGCAGGACGTAGCCGCTGGTCTCGTCCTGCGCCCAGTCGCCAATCTTGGCAAGCCAGCCCTCGTAGTTCTTGCCGGTGTAACGGCTGATCTGCCCCTCGGTCTGGCGGCGGATCTCGTCCGTCTGCGCCAGCCACCCGGCTTTCACCGCCCCGATGCGGGCCATGGCGACGCTGTGCCGCGCCGCCAGGGTCTCGTCCCCCGCCACCGGGCGGATCTCCAGCTCGTCGTTGTCGAGCCAGCTCCCCATCTCCCGCAGCAGGGCGGCGGGGCTCGGCCAGAGCCTTCGCACCGCCCGGGCCAGGGGCTGATCCACCGGATAGAACTCGGCGCGCCAGTAGTCACTCACCGCCTGCAGCCGGAGCCGGCTGTCGTCGGTCAAAAATTCGGTTTCAAAGAGGGCACCCGACTCGAAGGCGTTCTGCCTGAGCATCCGCTGGCAAAAGCCGTGGATGGTGAAGACCGCCGCCTCGTCCATCTGCCGCTCGGCGGCCAGCAGGCGACGGGCCGCCAGATCGTGATCCTCCACCTCCGCCAGCAGTTGGGCCAGCAGGGTGTCCGTGCTGTGGCCGCGCATAAAGGCGAGGCGCGCCTCGTGGATGCGGGCGCGGATCCGCCCCCTCAGTTCGGCGGTGGCCGCCTCGGTAAAGGTCACCACCAGGATCTCGGTCACCGACAGGGGCCGCTCGTGGGCACAGGGCTGACCGGCGTCCCACCCCTCCTCGCCTGCTTGTTCGATAACCGGGCCGTGGCCCAGCAAGAGGCGCAGATAGAGGCCCGCGATGGTATAGGTCTTGCCGGTCCCGGCGGAGGCCTCGATCAGCCGCTCGCCATAGAGGGGAAAACGCAGGGGATTGAGCGGGTTAGCCATTATTGCAACTCCTCCAGCGCCTGATGGAGCGGGGTCAGGTGTTCACGGGCCAGCCCCTGCAACTGGGCCAGCACCTCGTCATCGAGTTCCGGGAAGCAGCGGGCGACATAGACGTCCTGCCCCTCTCCCGTCACCATGTAGCCGCCGTTGAAGCGGGCAAGCGCCGCCTTGTCGGCCTCCTCCGGCTTTGCCGGATCCTTCTCGATCGCCTTGAGCCACTCCCAGGCGGTGCTCGGGAAGAAGGGCAGCGGCCGCTTCATCCCCTGGGTCCAGAGGGCCACCAGGGCCGCCAACCTGGGCCGCGCCTCGTCCGCCGCAAGCCTTGGCAGCCGCAGACTCTGTTTGGCATCGAACAGCAGGGTGTCGCCGGGGGCGCTGCTCAAGGAGAGGCAAAGGTGCTGGATCCAGGCCAGCAGCAGATCCTTGCCGTTGAAGCCGCCGGGTTTGACCACCAGCGCTCGTCCCTTCTGGGTGTCTATCCAGCCCTGAAGCTGCCCCTGGGCCAGGGCGATGTCGATCTCCACCGCCAGTTTGTCCCCCGTCCAGGGACGCAGCCGCGCCGCCAGCTTGCCCATCTCGCCGTCGATCTCCTCCAGCAGCAGGCTGCCGAACCACCCTTGCGGCAACAGGCCGGAGAGTTGCAGCCGGTGGCGACGGGCCTCGCTCTTCCCTTCGGTCAGATGGGCATCCAGCAGCAGCGCCTTGAGCTGATAGTGCTGCAGGCCGTCCAGCTCGAAGGGCTCGCTGTCTTCGATGGTCGCCTCCTCCAGCTCGAACCACACCTTGAGGCGGCGGTTGAGGAAGTACCTGGCGGGCTGGCGATAGAAGCGCAGCAGCTCCGCCAGCTCCAGCCCCTGCTCCCTGCCCCACTCTGCGGGCAGGGGCAGATCGCCGCTCTGGAAGTTGGCGGCCCCCCGCTCGGGGCTCAGGGCCGGCAGCCAGTCGGCGGCATAGGTGAAGAGACCGGAGCCGGGTTCGGGGTAAAAGTAGGCCGGGCTGTAGGGGGTGAGGGGGTGCGCCACGATCAGGTGTTCGAGCAGCCGCTGGCCCGAGGTGTCGTCGTCGAGATCTTCATCTCCCGCCAGCACGAAGCCCTGGCGCACGTAGTCGATGAGCTCCGCCAGCAGCACGGAGGGCACCTTCTCGCTGTTGTCCTGGGCGCTGAACCCCTGATAGCTGATGTAGAGCCCCTGCTGGGCACTGAGAAGCGCTTCGAGGAAGAGGTAGCGGTCGTCATCCCGGCGGGATCGGTCCCCGCGCCGCGAGGCCACCGCCATCAGATCGAAGCCCATGGGAGGCAGGGTGCGCGGGTAGACGCCGTCGTTCATGCCGAGCAGGCAGACCTGGCGGAAGGGAATGGAACGCATCGGCATCAGGGTGCAGAAGTTGACCTGACCGGCGAGGAAGCGCTGGCTGGAGCGGGACTCCCCCAGCACGCTGCCGAGGTAGTCCTGCAAGAGGTCGGCACTGATGGCCTGCTCGAAGCGGGCCTCGCCGAGCTGGGCCTGCCAGTCGGTGAGCTGGCTGCGGATGAGCTGGAGCTGGCGCTCTTCATCCTCGTCGGCGAGGTAGAAGCGCTCCAGCAGCGCCAGCAGGCAGGCGTGCCACTCGGCCAGCGGCTGCGCCTGTTGCAGCCGGGGCAGAAACTCCGCCAGGGAGTCGACGAACCAGGCGAGCTTGCCGAGGATCAGCCCCTGCTGCCCCTCGATGTCCGCATAAGGCAGGATCCCCGCCACCGGCTCCCCGTCCCCCATGGCAAAGCCCAGCAGCATGCGCCGCAGGCCGAACAGCCAACTGTTGCCGGACAGACGCGGCAGCGCGAAGCGCTCGGGATAGTCGTCATCCAGCCCCCAGCGGATGCCGGTCTCCTGCACCCAGCGCCGCAGCACGTTGAACTCGTCGTCGTCCAGCTCGAAGCGGCGCAGCACGGCGGGCACCTCCAGGATGGCGAGCAGCTCCCCCGCCCCGAAGCGGGCGTTCGGCAGCCTGAGCAGGGCGAGGAAACTTTGCAGCAGCGGGCTCTCCTGGCTCGCCGCCCGATCGGAGATCGCAAAGGGGATCTGGCCGCGGGCCCCGCCCCGCCCCTTGCCGCCCTCCTTGCCAAAAACGGCCTGGATGTAGGGACCGTAGCTGTTGACGTCCGGCATCATCACCACCACGTCTTTGGGGGTGAGGGTGGGATCCTGCTCGAACAGGGCCAGCAGCCGGTCGTGCAGCACCTCGAGCTCCCGCATGGGGCCGTGGCAGGCGTGGATCTGCAAAGTGCCGTCATCCAGGCTGACAGGGCTCTTGTGGTGGCTGGCATCGAGGTTGAACTCGCCGGCCCCCCGTTCCGCCAGCTCCAGCACGTCTTTCTGGATGGCCCGCAGCAAGGTGACCTTGCCCTCATCGTCGCGATCCTCGATGTCGACGAAGGCCTCGATCTGCGGTACCTCCAACTCCATCAGCTGGTGCAGGTAGTCGCGCCCCAGCTTGCCCATGGAGGCGAGCAACGGATTGGCGGGGCCCTGCAGGGTCTCGAGATCCGTACCGGGCTTGAGCTTGTTTTCGAGGCGCGCCAGTGTCTTGCGATCGAGCAAGTCCCCCCAGTAGTAGCGGCAGGGGTTGGTCACAAACAGGTGCACCTCCACCTCGGGGCGGCTGCCGAGGGCCAGCAGGGCCTCCACGTAGCGGGGCGGCAGGGCCGAGATGCCGAACACGAAGACCCGTTGCGGCAGCCTGCCCGGCAGATCCCGGGTGCGCTCCAGCTCGTGGATGAAGGCCTCGTAGAGGTTGGCGCGGTGGTAGCCGCTGGGGCTGAGGGCCAGGGTGCGGGCCACCAGCTCGCGCCAGAGCTCGGGCTGCCAATCCTGACCGCTCACCCCGGCCAGCTCCTGGCTCAATCCTTCCCCCTCTTCCCAGCGGGCGATCCAGTCCGGCCGGTAGACCAGATACTGGTCGAACAGATCCGCCACCTTCTGGCAGAGCTGCCAGAGCCGCACCTGCTCCGGCGCCGCCCCGTCACTGCCCCCCAGATAGGCCGCGAGGGGCGCAAAGGCGGGTCTGCCGAGCAGGGTGGGCAGAATGGTCATCAGGTGCCAGCTCATGGCCCCCTTGTTGTAGGGGCTCTGGCGCGGCACGTCCGCCAGCACCCGGGTGAACATCTCCCAGATGAAACTCGCGGGCAGGGGAAAGTCGATGTTGGCGGCGATGCCGAACGCCTTGGCCAGCTCCAGCTTGAGCCACTGGGCCATGCCGGGACTCTGCACCAGGATCTGCTCCCGATCGAAGGGGTGGGAGAGCGGAGCCTGCCGGATGCGGCTCACCAGCAGCTCCTTGAGCAGATCCAGCTGATTGGAGTGGTAGAGGGTAAACATGGACGACTCCCGCCAATTTCATGAAGAGGGGGTGCGCGGGGGGACACTCTCTGGCATTCCCGTCACGGCACGCGAATCGGGATTGTCGGGGATCGGGGGATAAGATGCAAAAGGCACTTGTGGCGTCCGGACTGCGCGCCGTAACACAGATGGCATCCCCGGGAAGCGGGCACAAAAAAGCCGGTGCAAGGCACCGGCCAAAAGGCGTTGGAAAACTTGAAACGTCAGGGTATTACCAGTGCTTGCCGAGGCGGGCATCCAGGCTGAAAGCCCCTGCACCGGCCGCCGCCAGGGCCAGGAAACCACCGGCCACGGAGACGTTCTTCATGAACATCAGCATCTGCATCTGCTCGGCAGGCTGATAGTGGAAGATGAAGGCGGCCATCAGGGTGAAACCGGCCAGCAGCACGGAGAGGCTGCGGGTAAACAGGCCCAGCATGATGGCAAGACCGCCACCCAGCTCCAGCAGGATCACCAGGGGCAGCATGAACCCGGGCACGCCCATGGCTTCCATGTAACCCTGGGTACCGGCGTAACCGCCGATCTTGCCCCAGCCAGCCATCACGAACATCAGCGCCAGCAGTACACGACCCACCAGCAGTGCCACATCTTTCATCTTGTCCATCGTCATATTCCTTTGCTTACCATCATGGTATTTACAGTGTAAAAGCTAATTGTTAACTCATTCATTTCGCCAAGATTTTTCTATCAAGGCAGGTCAAACAGCAGGGCTTCACTCCCCCTGGAGGCGGTGAGCACCCAGCTCGACTCGTCGCGGCTGAGCAGCCCGTCGCCGGGTCGGGCAGCCAGACCGTTGCCGGTCAGCTCCCCTGAAATCATGTGCAGGTAACCATGACGCCCTTGCAGTGCCCACTCCAGGGTCTCCCCTTCGGCAAGCTGCAGACGCCACACTCTGGCCTGCTGGCGGATCCTGAAGGATCCCGCCTCGCCGTCCGGTGACGCCACCAGCGTCATCCCGGGCTTGTTTTCAATCTTCTTCTGCTGATAACCCGGGGTCGTGCCGTGTTCATTCGGCTCGATCCAGATTTGCAGCAGGGAGAGCGGCTCGGTCTGCGAGGGGTTGTACTCGCTGTGCCGGATGCCGGACCCTGCGCTCATCAGCTGGAAATCCCCCGCCGGGATCTGCTCGGCGTGGCCGAGGCTGTCCTTGTGCTCTATGGTGCCTTGCAGCACGCAGGTGAGGATCTCCATGTTGGCGTGAGGGTGGGTCGCGAAACCGCCACCCGGCGCCACCCGATCCTGATTGATGACCCGCAGGGCAGAGTGTCCCATCCATTCCGGGTCATAGTAGTGACCGAAGGAGAAGCTGTGACGGGCATCCAGCCAGCCAAAGTTGGCCTTGCCCCGTGCTTCTGCGGCTCTCAATTTCATCATGGTGTGCTCCTCACTGACCAAGTTGGTTCATTAACGCTGGCGACCGTCACCCAGACCGAAGGGGATGCGGTAGCTGCTGCTTTCGTTGCCCAGGCTCACCGTCAGGTTGCCCTGGGTGCGGCTCGGGATGGCGACCTGCTGGGTGCCGATCAGGTTGGCGTGGACAGAAGCCAGCAGATCACCGGACTCGTCGCGCACCTCCAGCATGGGGTTGGCCTTGCCGTCCATCGCGGCGGTGGCGCTCCAGTTGACGAACAGCACGCCCGGGGCGGCATTGAAGTCAGCGGGAACGGAAGCCTGGGCGGCACCTGCGGTCATCAGGCCTGCAACGGCCAGCATCTTGATTACGTTTTTCATGTTCATTCACTCTCTTGGGTTTTATGTCATTGCCAAGGCCCCTTGGGCCCGAATCAATGCATCCATGCAAGAGATCATTCAAATACTATGTTGTTCTTTTGCTGACATCAGACATCGTGTTTGGGGATGTCTCAGCCCGGAACTACCTTTTATTTGGCTGCCAGGCGTTCCTGCCTAAGCGTTGATTGAATATTAAAGTGACTTCCCCTAAGTTGTTAGCGAGATAATCTGGTAAACACATTCAAAAAAATTGAAGGTTGGATATGGCCAAGGAATCGAACAAGGAGCGGGCGCTGACCCTGGAGGCGATCCGGGTGCTGGACGCCATCGACCGTCGTGGCAGCTTCGCGGCGGCGGCCGACGAGCTGGGCAAGGTGCCTTCGGCGCTGAGCTACACGGTACAAAAGCTGGAAGACGAGCTGGACGCCATGCTGTTCGACCGCAGCGGCCACAGGACCAAGTTCACCCCGGCGGGCCGCATGCTGCTGGAGCGGGGCCGGGTGCTGCTGGAGGCGGCCGAACACCTGGTGGGGGAGACCCGGGCCCTCTCCCGTGGCTGGGAGACCGACATCACCATCGCCGTCGATGCCTTGATGCCGGTACAGGCTCTCTACCCCCTGGTGGATCGGCTGGCCGAACAGACCGATACCCGGCTGAGGTTTCGCGCCGAGGTGCTGGCGGGCAGTTGGGAGTGCCTGGAGGATGGCCGCGCCGACCTGCTCATCTCCTCTCTCAATGCCGATATCGCCATGACCGGCATCAAGTACCAGGTGCTCAGGGAGGAGGTGATGCTCTACGTCGCCCACCCCGATCACCCCCTGCATCAGAAACCCGAGCCCCTGGCGGACGAGACCCTGCGCCGCTATCGCGCCATCGCGGTAGCCGACACGGCACTGCGCAAGCCGGTGCTCACCTACCGCCTGCTCGACAAGCAGCCGCGCCTGACCGTCAGCACCATGGGGGAGAAGCGGGACGCCCTGCTGGCGGGGCTCGGCATCGGCACCATGCCGCAACGCTGGATTGAAGAGGACATCAAGGCGGGCAGACTCAAGGTGATCAGTCCCGAATATCGCCACCAGATCCAGGTCGTGCTGGCCTGGCGGCGAGACACCATGGGCAAGGCCAAGAGCTGGCTGGTGCGGGAGATCCCCAAGCTGTTTGCCGGTCAGGGGGAATAAAGGACTGCCTTCCGGGGTCGGTGGCGCAGGAAGTACCAAAACTGCGCCCCATTCTTGACGACGGGCTCAGATTCGGAGAAAAGAAAAAAAGCGGACCTCTTGCGAGTTCCGCTCAATGCCAGGAAAGAATAAAACCTTGCGGTTAAAAAAACCCTTAAATTGGAAGCAAACAATCGTTTTCTCAACCAGGAAGGTATTGAATCGTGAATTCAGATAATAAGTGCAATGCCCATGGTGCATAGGAGAGAGGCGGTCAACTACCAGTTAGGGTACGCTTCTTCTCGCCAAAGAAACAAAGCGATACACCATGAAATACCAGCAGTTGACCGAGGGGCTACGATACCAGATTGCCTGCCTCCGTGACCATGGCCTGTCACAGGCCCGCATTGCCAAACAGCTCGGGGTTCATCCATCGACTATCAGTCGTGAGCTTCGTCGTAATTGTGCTGGGCAGGCCTATCAGCCGCAGCAGGCTCACCAACTTGCCACGGCACGACGGCTGACGAGTCAGAAGCGTACTGTCCCGTCTGATACCATCGACTTTGTTTGCATGGCGCTGGTCGCGGACTGGAGTCCCGAGCAAATCAGTGGCGTTGGAGACATGATTAACTGCCCGGTTAGCCACGAGTGGATATACCGCTATGTGGCACGCGACAAGGCCAACGGTGGCACGCTATACCGGCATCTGCGTCAGGGTCACAAACGCTATCGCAAGGGTAAGAACAGCAAACGCAGTGTCATTCCCAATCCGGTATCGATTGATGAACGCCCTGCGATAGTCAATGAGCGGAGCCGTGTGGGAGATTGGGAAGTCGATACCGTGTTGGGTAAGCAAGGCAGCGGTGCAATAGTGAGTCTGTTGGAGCGTAAGAGCCGGCTCTACCTGGTTCAATACGTTCCCAGCAAAACAGCCAGCGCGGTGGCGGACACCATTATCAGCATGCTGAAACCCTACCAGGCACATGTCCATACCATCACAGCTGACAATGGTAGCGAGTTTGTCGAACATGAACGTGTTGCAGCAGAGCTGGAAGCGCAGGTGTACTTTGCGCATCCATACAGTGCATGGGAACGGGGACAGAATGAGAATAGCAATGGTCTGCTGCGGCAATATGTGCCCAAAGGCAGTGATTTGAGTGTGGTGACAGCAGAGGCACTGTCAGCCGTCGAAAAGCGGCTGAACTTCAGGCCGCGCAAATGCTTGGGATTTAAACAGCCACAGGTGGTTTTTGACGAACTTCTGAAAGCAGCCTGATTTTTAATCGGGAATTGCACTTCGAAGTTGAATTCGCGATCCGATTCGTGTTGAATTATGTGCGATGTAATATGCATCACCAGCAAAATGTTGAAAGGTTGAAGGATATGCACCACCGAGTGTCATTTTCTGCCACCTTGCACCACAACTGGTCAGGCCATTTCCGCCATTATCACCGGGTTACCCTCCTCTGGTTTTTCTAGGTGTCAAAATTTGAGCCCGATACAGACAAACCACTCAATTTCTGACACGACTAAAAATGCAGATAAAGGAATAGTTGCATGACCTACAGCCAGACACTGGCCAATCACATCCTCGACACCCTGAAAAAAACCCTGACTGACAAGGGGATCCGCTATCAGACCCTGGCAGAAGCCATGGGGGTTTCCATCGCCACCGTGAAGCGCATGATGAACAAGCCCTCCCTGCCGTTCGACACCCTGCTGGAGATCTGCCATCTGGTGGGACTCTCCTTCGAAGAGCTGCTGGACCGGACCCAGGATGCCCAGAGCCGCCGGGCCGTCTTCACCCAGGAGCAGGATGAGGCGTTTCACAAGGAGCCGGGGCTCTATGCCTTCCTCGCCAACATCTTCTGGCGCGACAAGACCCTCATCGATCTCAAGCGGGAGTACGGCCTGACCGATGCCTCCTGCTACCTCTATCTGCGCAAGCTGGAGAAGCTCGGCATCCTGCAGCTTGGCATCGACAACAGCTACCACTTCCTCATCAGCGAGCGCATCAGCTTCGAGCAGCACAGCCGCTTCGCCCGCCAGTAGGCGCGCCAGGCCATGTTGGTGCTGGGGGACTATCTGGTGGAGAACATGCACAGGCCCAACAACTACATGGCGCTGTGCCAGCTCCATCTGGGGGAGAGCGAGGCCATGGCGCTGATCGATCGCATGAAGGAGTACTGGCATCAGGAGCTCAAGCTCAACCGCCCCGCCATCGGCCAGCGGGAGGGCAGCAAGACCTACACCATGTCGCTGCAACTGGCGGACTGCGGCTACCAGAGCTTCGACGATCTGATCCCCAACATCGACAACTGATCCCGGTGGATCCTGCGGGATCCGCCATGTCAGTGCTAGAACGCCGCTACTCTGCCAGTTGCACCTGCCGCGCGCCGGTGGCGAGCGGTTGCAGTGCCCGGGTATCCAGGCAGATGCGGATGGCGTCCGGTCGCCAGTGCTCGATGTCGCAATCCACCAGCGTCCCCTCCTCGTCATGATTGACCCGCACCAAGCGCAGCACGGCACTCCCCTGGGCCAGGTTGAGGGCGCGGGCTATCTCTCCCCGGGCCGCCGAGGGGGTGATCTCGAGGCTCGCCCAGCCCTGGCCTATGCCATAGCGCTGCCGGTAAAGCTCGGTGAGGGAGCTGGCCAGGGGAGCGCTGGCGATGCCGGGGAAGCGGCTCGCCAGCAGGTGATGGCTGACGTGGAGCACGGGGCGACCGTCGATCAGCCGCTGGCGGCGAATTTCATACAGCGGCGTAAAGGGTTCCAGACCCATCCAGCGGCACAACTCGCTGCTGGCCAGCTGGTTGCCATGGGCCAGCACCCGGGTCTCGGCGGTGCGCTGCTGCTCGCCAATCCACTGGTGAAAGTGGGTGTGGATGGCGGGATCGTAGGTGAGGCGAGGCGGCGCCACGAACCAGCCGCGCCGCTCGGCCCGGTAGATGAGGCCGTCCGCCTCGAGGCTGGAGAGCGCCTCCTTGATGGTGATGCGGGTGGTGGCGAATCGCTCGCTCAGCGCCCGTTCGGCGGGCAGCTGCTGCCCCGCCGCCAGGTGTCCGCTGCCGATATAGCGGCGCAGGGTCCGGCAAATCTGTTCGCACTTGGAGGGTATGCGGCTGTCGATCACGGTCAGGTTCCTGTCGCTCATGGCTGGCATAGACCAGCGGCTGTCACCCGGAGTTGTACCCCCGCGGGATGACAGCCCGGTGACAGGTCGACATGTCATCAAATTGCCATCAAAGCGCCCCGTCACCGTCATATTCCCCCTCTAGCATCCCTCTCGAACCTTAACTGACCTAGTCCAGAGGGATGGGATGATGATGAAAAGCGTGATCGCAAGTGCACTGGCCCTGGCGGCCATCAGTCAGCCGCTCTATGCAGCCGAGAATATCGCGGACCTGGAAAAAGCCGCCCGCGGCGAAGGCCAGCTCCACAGCGTCGGCATGCCCGACAGCTGGGCCAACTGGAAGGACACCTGGCAGCAGCTCGGCAGCATCTACGGCATCAAGCATCAGGATACCGACATGAGCTCCGCCCAGGAGATCGCCAAGTTCGCCGCCGAGAAGGCCAACGCCACCGCCGACATCGGCGACGTGGGCGGCGCCTTCGGCCCGGTGGCGGTCAAGCAGGGTGTCACCCAGCCCTACAAACCCTCCACCTGGGCCGACATTCCCAACTGGGCCAAGGATGCGGACGGCCACTGGATGCTGGCCTATACCGGCACCATCGCCTTCCTGATCAACAAGGATCTGGTCAAGGCCGCCCCCACCAGCTGGCAATCCCTGCTGGGTGGCGACTACAAGGTGACCCTGGGTGACGTGGGCGTCGCCTCCCAGGCCAACAACGGCGTGCTGGCGGCGGCCTATGCCACCGGCGGCAGCGAGAAGAATCTGAAACCCGCCCTGGATCTGTTCGGAAAGCTGGCCAAGCAGGGCCGTCTGTCGCTGAACGACCCGACCATCGCCAACATCGAGAAGGGCGAAGTGGAAGTGGGGGTGCTGTGGGACTTCAACGCCCTCAACTACCGCGACCAGATCGACCCCAAGAAGTTTGATGTGGTGATCCCGAGCGACGGCTCCGTCATCGCCGGCTACACCACCATCATCAACAAGTGGGCCAAGAACCCCAACGCCGCCAAGCTGGCGCGGGAATACATCCTCTCCGATGCTGGTCAAATCAACCTGGCCCGTGGCTACGCCCGCCCCATTCGCAGCAACGTGACCCTGCCGGATGACGTCAAGGCCAAGCTGCTGCCGGCCGAGCAGTACGCCAATGCCAAGCCGGTGCAGGATCATGCCGCCTGGGAGCAGAGCTCCAAGGCCCTGCCGCGCCAGTGGCAGGAAACCGTCATGATCAACATGCAGTAAGGAGTGGCCAGTGCAACACAAGGTGATAGTGGTACTTGTGGATGGCCTGGCAGCAGAGGTAGCCCATTGCATGGGCTACCTCTGTGGCATGGTGGAGGCAGAGCGCGGCCTGCATACGACCCTGAGTGCCGCCCTGCCCTCCCTCTCCCGCCCTCTCTACGAGTGCATCCTGACCGGCGTGCCGCCGGTGGCGAGCGGCATCACCCACAACGGGGTGAATCGCCTGAGCCAACACGACTCCATCTTCCATCTGGCCCGGGCCGCGGGCAAACGCACCGCAGCGGCGGCCTACCACTGGGTGAGCGAGCTCTACAACCAGAGCCCCTGGCTGGCGGCCCGCGATCGCTTCACTCACGATGAGCAACTGCCCATCCAGCACGGCTGCTTCTACTGGGATGACGCCTACCCCGACAGCCATCTGCTGATGGACGGCGAGTGGCTGCGCAGCCAGTACGATCCCGATTTTCTGCTGATCCACCCCATGGGGGTGGACGATGCGGGCCACCAGTTCGGCCTCGATTCCCGCCAGTACCGCAATCAGGCTCGCCGCATGGACAGCCTCTTGGCCGACCTGCTGCCCCAGTGGTTGGCAGAGGGGTATCAGGTGGTGATCACCTCGGATCACGGCATGAACAACGATCTCAGCCATGGCGGCACCCTGGCCGAGGAGCGCACCGTGCCACTCTGGCTGTTTGGCGACGCCTTCGTCGAACGCTGGCCGGATGGGGTAGTGATCGCCCAGACCCAGCTCTGCGCCCTGATGGCGGATCTGCTGGGGGTTCCCCACGACAAGCCGGCAGCCCCCCCGCTGCTCAAGGCGGCCTTTATACGCGAGGTGCACTGATGATGCCTGCCACCACCGAGATCCTCGCGGATCAACAGGTGAAGCCACGCCGGGAGCGCCGCCACTGGCTGCCGGTCCTGGTGCTGCTGCCCTTTGTCCTCTTGATGATCCTGTTCCAGCTCGCCCCCATGGCGTGGGTGCTGGTGGGCAGCGTCCAGACCCCCGATGGCTGGGGTCTCGACCACTACCGGGAGATTTTGAGCTCCCCCTTCTATCTGCAATCCTTCGGCAACTCGTTGCGCATTGCCGGCATCGCCAGCCTGGCGGGGCTCGCCATCGGCACCCTCGGGGCGGCGGCGCTGCGCCACAGCGGCGAGCGGGTCAAGCGGGTGCTGCTGGCCTTCGTCACCATGACGGGCAACTTCAGCGGCGTGCCGCTGGCGTTCGCCTTCATCATCGTGCTCGGCATCAATGGTGCAGTGACCCTGCTGCTCAAATCCTGGGGCCTCATCGACGGCTTCAACCTCTATTCGGGCAGCGGCCTTATCCTGATTTACACCTACTTCCAGATCCCCCTCGCCCTGCTGCTGCTCTACCCGGCATTCGACGCCTTGCAGGATGAGTGGCCCCAGGCCGCCGCCCTGCTCGGCGCCAGCAAGGGCCAGTATGTGTGGCACGTGGCGCTGCCGGTGCTGACGCCCGCCTTGCTCGGCACCCTGATCATCCTGTTTGCCAACGCGGTGGGGGCCTATGCCTCCGCCTATGCCCTCACCACCGGCAACTTCAACCTGGTGACCATCCGGGTGGCCAGTCTGGTCTCCGGCGACATCTTCCTCGAGCCGAATCTCGCGGCGGCGCTGGCGGTGATCCTGATGGTGCTGCTGGGGGTGGTGACGGCCGCCAACCAGTGGTTGCTGAAAAAGAGCTATGTGAACAAGGGGCAATCCCATGCATGATTTGACGCCGCGCTGGCCCAGATGGGTGCTGGGGGCGCTGGTCGCCACCCTGTTGCTCCCGCTGCTGGCTACCTTTCTCTACTCCATCTCCACCCGCTGGGGGGCGACCCTGCTGCCGGACGGCTTCACCCTCGACTGGTATCTCAAGCTGTGGGGCGACCCGCGCTTTCTGGCGGCCTTTGGCCGCAGCCTCCTGGTCTGTTTCGCCACCCTGCTGCTTGGGACCCTGGTGCTGGTGCCCACCGTGCTGGTGGTGGCCTACTACTTCCCCAAGCTGGATCCCTGGATGAACCTCTTGATCCTGCTCCCCTTCGCGGTGCCGCCAGTGGTCTCGTCGGTGGGATTGCTGCAGATCTACGCCGACGGCGTTTTGCCCATTATCGGCACGCCGTGGATCCTGATCGGCACCTGGTTCACCGTGGTGCTCCCCTTTATGTACCGGGCGCTGGCCAACAGCCTGCAAGGGGTGCCGCTCCAGGATCTGATGGATGCCGCCCATCTGCTGGGGGCGAGCAGTGCCCGCGCCTTCCTGCTGGTGGTGATCCCCTGCCTGCGCAAGGGGCTGCTGGCGGCGCTGTTTCTCTCCCTCTCCTTCCTGCTCGGGGAGTTCGTGTTTGCCAACATGCTGGTGGGCACCCGTTACGAGACCCTGCAGGTCTACCTCTACAACATGCGTGCCACCTCGGGCCACTTCACCAGCGCACTGGTGATGAGCTACTTCCTGCTGACCCTGCTGCTCACCTGGGCAGCCAACAGATTTCATCGGTGAATCAACATGTTCCATCTAGAAGTGAATCAACTGCACAAATCCTACGGCGACACCAAGGTGTTCGAGGGGATTGAATTCGGCATCCGCAAGGGGGAGCTGGTGACCCTGCTCGGCCCCTCCGGCTGCGGCAAATCCACCCTGCTGCGGGCCCTGGCCGGGCTCACCCCGGTGGATGGCGGTCAGGTGCGGGTGGCCGGTGAGGACATTACCTGGCAGGAACCCCAGAAGCGGGGCATCGGCATGGTGTTCCAGAGCTATGCGCTGTTTCCCAACATGACGGTGTGGGACAACGTCGCCTTCGGCCTCAAGATGAAGCCCCAGCCGGGGCGGGATCTCGCCGCCAGCGTGCAGGAGGCGCTGGCGCTGGTGGAGCTGACCGGCTTCGAGCGCCGCTATCCAAGCGAACTCTCCGGCGGCCAGCGCCAGCGGGTAGCGCTGGCTCGGGCGCTGGTGGTGCAGCCGCGGATCCTGCTGCTGGATGAGCCGCTCTCGGCGCTGGATGCCCGCATCCGCCGCAGCCTGCGCCAGCAGATCCGCGCGATCCAGCAGCGCCTCGAGCTCACCACCATCTTCGTGACCCACGATCAGGAGGAGGCACTGACCCTGTCGGACAGGATCTTCCTGATGAACAAGGGCTCCATCGTCCAGAGCGGCACGCCGGAGCAGATCTATACCCGTCCCGCCAGTGAGTTCGTGGCGGGCTTTATCGGCAACTACAACCTGCTGGATGGCGAGCAGGCCAAATCCCTGTTCGGCCCGCGCTTTCGCG
Source organism: Aeromonas sp. TW 6 (assembly GCF_013168745.1). Lineage (NCBI taxonomy): Bacteria > Pseudomonadati > Pseudomonadota > Gammaproteobacteria > Aeromonadales > Aeromonadaceae > Aeromonas > Aeromonas sp. TW 6. Next base: position 21,494 of record NZ_JABERS010000036.1, read on the forward strand.
GCAAGCTGGCGCTGCGGCCGGAGTCCATCACCCTGCTGCCCGCCGGGGCGGTCAGCCACGAGCCCAGCCTGCCCGGCATCGTTCGCCAGCAGCAGCTGCTCGGCAACGTCATCCGCTATCAGGTGGAGTGCGAGGCGGGGCTGTTGACGGTGGATTGCCTCAACCGCCGTGCCGGCGATCTGCTGCCGGTGGGCAGCGCCGTGACCCTGGTGGTGGCCCGGGATCAACTCTGTGAGGTAGCATAACGCCATGAATCCCATTCATTTTTCAGCCAGTACCCCGATGCTGGCAGCCAACCCGAGGAGCAGCCATGGCCCTGGCACTGTTTGATCTGGACGAGACCCTGATAGCGGGGGATTCCGCCAGCCTCTGGCTGGAGTACATGGTGGCCCAGGAGCTGGCCCCGGCGGGCATGGTGGCCGAGGAGCAGGCCATGATGTCCCTCTACCATCAGGGCAAGATGGACATGCACCAGTACATGGCCTTCACCCTGCAACCGCTGGCAGGCAGGACGCGCCAGTGGCTCGACTCCCTCTGCACACGCTTTGCCGAACAGGTGCTGCGGGAGCGCCTCTACCCCGAGGGGCTGGCCCGCATCGAGTGGCACCGCCAGCGTGGCGACGAGCTGGTGCTCATCTCCGCCTCCGGCGAGCATCTGGTGGCCCCCATGGCGCAGATGCTGGGGATGGATCACTGCGTGGCCATCCTGCTCGACGAGGAAGCCGGCATGCTGACCGGCCAGACCCGCGGCACCCTGAGCTTTCGCGAAGGCAAGGTGGCCCGCATCAACCAGCTCTTTGCCGGAAAGGAACACCTCTGGCAGGGGAGCTTCGGCTACAGCGACTCCCACAACGATCTGCCCATGCTGCGGGCGGTGAGCCATCCCCATGCGGTCAATCCGGCCCCCGCCCTGCGCCAGTGCGCCGAGGAGCTGGGCTGGCCCCTCTGGACCTGGCAGTTGCACCCTTGATCCGCGCAATGAAGAAGAGGCCCTCAGGCCTCTTCTTTGCTCAACATGCCATCCCCTGAGGGCGAGTCGTCCCGGGGAGCCAGGGGATCCACCATGTAGATGCGATTCTTGCCGTCACCCTTGGCGCGATAGACCTCGGCATCGACCATGGTCAGCAGGCTCCTGGCCCCAAGCCCGGGGGCACTCGCCACCAGGCCGCCGCTGAAGGTGATCCCAAGACCGGGTTCACGCCAGTGCAGGGAGGCCACCCCAATCCTGTACTGCTCCAGCAGCATCTGGCAGAAGTGGATATCGGGATTGGCAAACAGCACCACCAGCTCTTCCCCGCCATAGCGGCATACCCAGCCATGATCCCCCAGCAGCTTGGCGCCAAAGCTGGCCACCCGCTTGAGCACCACGTCCCCGGTCTGGTGACCATAGGTGTCATTGATCCGCTTGAAACCGTCCAGATCGATCATGGCCAGGCAGAAGCTGTCCTGATCGAGCAGCAGCCGATTCAACCGCTCGTCGAAGAAGCGCCGGTTGTAAAGGCCGGTCAGCTTGTCGAGGTTCGCCTGCTGGCGCACCTCGTGATAATCCTTGCTCACCTCCGCCAGCTCGGCATAGACGTGCCTGAGCTCGCGCATCCCTCCCTGGTGCACCTCGTCAGGCTGGGTCCGGCTGGCCCGGATCACGGTGGAGATCTCGTCCAGCATCCGCCTGAAATAACGGGACCAGATCAGTGCCAGCACCATGTAGAGCACGCTGGCCAGCACGATGATCCCGAGCACGTTGAGGGATGCGCTCGCCACCACCGCCTGGATGCTGGAGGCGGGCAACACGCTGATCAGCACCCAGTTGTGGTCCGGCAGGCGGCTGTAGGCCACGAACTGGCGAGACGCCTGATCCAGGAAGATGCCGTCCTCCCCGCTGAAGCGGGAGAGCCAGGTCGGGTGCGTCATGGGCTTGAGCAGTTGTGAGGGATCGGGGTGGGCCAGCACCTTGCCCGACTGGTTGACGATCATCTGGTAGCCGCTGTTCCACTGCCGGTTCAGCTGGGCGGAGAAGGGGGCCAGGATGGCATCCACCGCGAAGACCCCCCGCACCTTGCCCTCCTTGTCGGTGATGGCCCGCGCCAGGGCAATCACCAGCGTGCCGTTGGTGTAGTCGTAGTAGGGTTCGGTCCAGACCATCTTGCCCACATGCTGGCTGGCCAGCTGATACCAGGGGCGCACCCTGGGGTCGAAGTCCGCATCCGCCTGCCATTCGGGGTAGATCAGCATCTGGCGCTCGGCGGTGCCCACATAGATGTAGATGAGATCCGCCATCACCCCCTTGTAGAGACGCCACTCCCTGAGATAGGAGTCGGTGTTGCGCAGACGGGGGCCGCTGATGTCCTCCACCTTGACCTGGTCGTAGATGAGGGAGAACTGACGCTCCATCTCGTTCAGGTAGGGTTCGATGAAGACGTGGCGCAACTGGTGATTGGTGGCGAGCAGGCGCTGTTGCAGCTCTCGCTGCAGGCTGCGCTCCATGTGCAGGTAGTAGATGGCGCCCAGCATCAGGACGGGAATGAAGAGCAGAAGCAGGCCCAGGCGCATCCGTGCCACCAGGGACCAGGTCTTTTTGGAGACTGCTCGCTTATCCAACCCTGACTCCATGCTATCCCCTGACATCGTGTAGTGTCAGAATATCAGCCCCACCTGATGGCGTCCAAAGGGAAGCGCATCGGGTGGCCAACGAGAAGGAACTGGCCTGGATGTTGAAACCGGAACTGCTGACTGCCCTCCATTACTGCGCCGTGATCACCCTGACCGGTGCCATCACCTCGGAGTATTTCCTGTTCCGGCGCGGCATGTCCATCGAGCAGGTGCGCAAGCTGCTGCTGGCTGACAGCCTGGCCGCCCTGGCCCTGCTGCTCATCTTCATCACGGGCGTGCTGCTGGTGGTCGCCCATCCCCAGCCACCGGCCATCCTGTTTGCCAATCCGGGTTACCGCACCAAGCTGCTGATGTTCTTCGCCATGGCCATCAGCTTTGGCTACCCCAGCCGGCTGTTCCACCACTGGCGCCGATCCTTGCGCCAGGGACGGGCTCCCCTTGTCTCCACCCAGCAGCAGTTCTGGGTGATCTGGATCCTGAGGGGCAACCTGCTGCTGCTCGCCCTGCTGCCCCTGCTCGCCAAGCTGGCCAGCCGCTGATCCTGCCCTCGCCCGGCAACAAATGGCTGACGACAAACGCCCCTTCTCGCAGGTATCGTAATGGCGGGGCCCGAGTGCCGCCGAGACTCTTTCTCAGGGATGATTCCGTATGCGTTCAAACATGATGTTATTGATGGCCGCCGCCATCTGGGGGCTGGGCTTCGTCGCCCAGCGCCTGGGGATGGATCACATGGGGCCCTTCACCTTCAACGGCCTGCGCTTCCTGCTGGGCGCCCTCTCCCTGCTGCCGCTCTTGTGGTGGCTCAAGTCACGCCAGCCGCCCCAGCCTGCCGGTGATCACCGCCTGCTGCTGACCGGGGGCCTCATCGCCGGCACCGTGCTCTTCTCCGCCGCCTCCCTGCAACAGGTGGGGCTGCTCTACACCACGGCCGCCAAGGCGGGCTTCATCACTGGCCTCTACATCATTCTGGTCCCCGTCATCGGCCTGGCCCTGCGCCACAAGACCGGGGCCAACACCTGGGTAGGCGCCCTCATCGCCATGGCCGGGCTCTACTACCTCAGCGTCACCGAGGAGTTCACCATCGGCTACGGCGATCTGCTGCAAGTGATCGGGGCCCTGTTCTGGGCCGTGCACCTGCTGGTGCTGGATCACTACTCGAACCGGGTCGCCCCCATTCGTCTTGCCGGGGTGCAGTTCGTGGTGTGCGGCCTGCTCAGCCTGGCCACGGCCTTCGTCATCGAGACCCCGACGGCGAGTGGTGCCGTGGCGGGCTGGCAGGCGCTGCTCTACGCCGGTCTGGTCTCGGTCGGCATCGGCTATACCCTGCAGGTGGTGGGGCAGCGCGGTGCCCATCCGGCCCATGCCGCCATCATCCTCAGCCTGGAGACGGTGTTCGCCGCCATTGGCGGTGTCCTGCTGCTGGGGGAACATCTGGACGAACGGGCCGTGGTCGGCTGTGCCCTGATGCTGGCGGGGATGCTCATCTCCCAGATCCGCCTGCGCTGGTGGTGGAAGTCCCGCCGCAACAAGGTGCCCAGCCAGCCCTGATATCTGCGGTGGTCATTGACCCCAAATAAAACGAGGCGCCCTTGGGCGCCTCGTTTTATTGCCGCCTGCCTAGCGCACGCTGGAGCAGAAGCTCACGTCATCCCGCAGCGGGTCATTGCTCACGCTGTGATAGAGCTCGAAGCAGGGGCCGTCCCCAAAGGCGAGCCCGGCCGCGACGATATCGCCGATGTGCTCCTGCCAGCGCTCCCCGTACTGGCTGCGATCCGTGATGAGATAGCGGGACTGGGCGTAGCGCCCGGCGGGGATGAGCTGGGTCTCCACCTCCCCCGCCCCCAGGGTACCCACCGGCACGCTGATACCGATATCGGTGCGGCACTGGGCCGGCGGCGTCACCTCGGGGTTGTCGTGGTAGATGAAGATCCACTCTCCCCCTTCCAGGCCACGGGGCGCGGCCCACTGGTGAAGGCGATGGCAGACGGCGTCATACCCTTCGCCATAGGGGCCGGTCACGCGGACATAGGCCAGGGTGCGGGCGTCCATCTCGACGGTGTTCATGGTGTTGCTCCTTGCTGATGAGTGGCCTTCAGCATAAGGGAGTGCCCCTTGCCATGCGTGTCCTTCCTTGCGATCCAGGTGTCCATTCTTGCCCTTGTCGCGGCGAAACGCCCCCGGGGTGCAACCATAGTGACGGCGAAACGCCTTGGCGAAAGCCTGGGAGCTGCCAAGCCCCGCCCCCAGAGCGATGGCGGTAACGCTGGCATCGGTGTAGCAGAGCTGCCAGGCCGCCCGCTGCATCCGCAGGCGGCGGCACATCTCGCCGGGGGCCTCCCCCACCACGGCGGTGAATACCCGGTGGAAGTGGTAGAGGGAGAGGCAGGCGCGACTCGCCAGCGCCTCGATGGAGAGATCCGGATCCTGCTCCAGTGCCCGCAGCACCGGCGTCAGGCGCTCGCGATAGTCGATCATCGGCGCACCCTGGCCATATAGAACACATCCACATAGCGCCCCTGCCGGAAGGCATAGTCGCGGGCCCGCCCCTCTTCCACAAAGCCGAACTTGCGATAAAGCGCCAACGCAGCTTCGTTATCGACGAAAACCGTCAGTTCAATCCGATGCAGGTTGAGCCAGTTATCGGCCAGATCCAGTGCCGCAGCCATCAGTGCGGAGCCAACCCCCTTGCCAGCCCAGTCATCACGCACCCCCATGCCAATACCTGCCACATGTTTGCGTCTGGGATTGGGCTCCACATGCAATGCTATCTGGCCCACCAGCCCCCCATCTACCTCCGCCACCAAGGCGACCACATCACTGTTCTCCAACCGCTTCTGCCACTGGCTAAGGGGAGGCGTGGGCAGGTGCAGAGTGCCCGCCTGAGCATTAGGCAGGGCGTAGAGATCCCGCAAGGCGGGGGCATCGGTGGGTTCGGCATGACGGATAGTAATCTGCATATGAGGCTCCTTCTCGAAACCCCCATCATGCAATATCCGGCGCCATTACACATCCCCCCGCACCCATTCGTCTTACCTATCAAAGGGCTAGGAAAGGCCCATTGGCCCGTCACTGTGCAGATCCGTAGGCTGACCCCCTATCAACAAGGAGAGACATCCATGACCGACAAGACCCTGCGCAGCGCCAACGGCGCCCCCGTCGTCGACAACAACAACAGCCTCACCGCCGGCCCCCGCGGCCCCGTCCTGATGCAAGACATCTGGTTGATGGAGAAACTCGCCCACTTCGACCGCGAGCGCATTCCCGAGCGGGTGGTGCACGCCAAGGGCTCGGGCGCCTACGGCACCTTCACCGTGACCCACGACATCAGCGCCTTCAGCAAGGCCGACCTGTTCAACGCCGTCGGCAAGCAGACCCCGGTGTTCCTGCGCTTCTCCACCGTGGCAGGTGAGAAGGGCGCCGCCGACGCCGAGCGGGACGTGCGCGGCTTCGCCCTCAAGTTCTACACCGAGCAGGGCAACTGGGATCTGGTGGGCAACAACACCCCGGTGTTCTTCATTCGCGATCCCCTGAAATTCCCCGACTTCATCCACACCCAGAAGCGGGATCCCCGCACCAACCTGCGCAGCGCCACCGCGGCCTGGGACTTCTGGTCACGCCACCCGGAATCCCTGCATCAGGTCACCATCCTCTTCAGCGATCGCGGCATTCCCAGGAGCCTGCGGGAGATGAACGGCTACGGCAGCCACACCTTCAGCTTCATCAACGACGCGAACGAGCGCTTCTGGGTCAAGTTCCACTTCAAGACCGAGCAGGGCCACCGCTTCTACACCGATGAAGAGGCGGCCACCGCCGTCGGTCAGGACAGAGAGACCAGCCAGGCAGATCTGTTCAACGCCATCGAGCGGGGGGACTTCCCGCGCTGGAAGGTCTATGTGCAGGTGATGCCAGAGGCCGAGGCCCAGACCTACTCGATCCACCCGTTCGACCTCACCAAGGTGTGGCCCCACAAGGACTACCCGCTCATCCCGGTGGGCCTGCTGGAACTCAACCAGAACCCGGACAACTACTTCGCCCACGTGGAGCAGGCCGCCTTCACCCCGGCCAACGTGGTGCCCGGCATCGGCTTCTCGCCGGATCGCATGTTGCAGGGGCGGCTCTTCTCCTACGGTGACACCCAGCGCTATCGCCTCGGCGTCAACCACGGCCTGCTGCCGGTCAACGCCCCGCGCTGCCCGTTCCACCACGGAGCCCACCGCGACGGCGCCATGCGGGCGGACAGCAACGGTGGCGCCAGCCCCAACTACCAACCGAACCGCTTCGGCACCCAGCAGCCGAGCGAGCAGCACGAATCGGCCCTGAGCCTGGAAGGGGCTGCCCTGCACTACGATTTTCGTGACCATGACAGCGACTACTACAGCCAGCCGGGGGACCTCTTCCGCCTGATGGACGAGGGACAGCGTGCCCGCCTAGCCGCCAACCTGGCCCGCTCCCTCATCAATGTGGAGGATGACGCCATCGTCGCGGCCCAGCTCAGGCACTTCGAGCAGGCCGACCCCGAGTACGCCAAGCGGGTCGAGCTGGCCCTGGCCGCCCTGCAACGCTGAGTCGCAGGCAGCCAACCTCTGCAAAAGCAAAACGGGGGCCTGATGGCCCCCGTTCTCGCATGACGGTCTTGATGAATGAAAAACGCAGCCCAGGGCTCCGTTTTTCCATGCCGTATCCATCCCGGACGCAGCGCCCTCGCGCTCTTCCCGCTCCTTTGCCAACAAGGGTTTGTACCGCCAGCTCACGACGGCAACGACGTTGTGCACTGGCAGAGCGGCACCATTGTCCACCTCTGGTAATAAACCTGCCTGCGGTAATGCACGTTTAGTCACCAATAAAAACGGAGCCCGAGGCTCCGTTTTTCAATGCAGTATCAATCCCGGACGGAACGCGCTTCGCGCTCTTCCCGCTCCCTTGCCAACAAGCGTTTGTACCACCAGCTACTGCGACGACGTTGTGCATTGGAAGAGCGACGAGCCATTGCTTAGATCCCAGTCAAGAGAAGAAAGAGCCGCATTATGCGATAGAGATCACGCCCGTGTCTGTAGCTGGATCAAGAAAAGGCTCACTGGCCCACCCGGATCGTCCGCTGGTTGCCCTCCGGTTCACCACTCTGTGACGGCGTCGTCACCTCTCGCCAGATCAGGGGACCATTGGTCTCCATCGCCTGTTGCGGCGCGCACTCCAGCCAGAGCTCCCCCTGCTGGATACGGGCCCCCTGGGAGTATTTCTGATCCTGATACCAGCACACCCGCTCGGGCAGCGAACCAAGGGGCAGCACCAGCTCGGTGCCCACCGAGTGGCTGAGGGTGTTGGACGCCGGGGCGGCCAACGCGGGGAAGAGCCAGCCAAGGGCCAGCAGACAACCTGCACAACGGATCATGGGAATTCCTGTCACGGGGGAGTGAAAGTGTAGAGCGACCAGCAGAGCCCTCGACTTGACCAATAAATGTCGGCTCATCTGGCATTCCGGAAGCAATATGATAGCCTGCCTGCGCCCGCAAAGGCCTGTCAGGGCTCTGCCGTGGGCCCCCACCGGCATCGCCGGGATGCGGTAATGAATAACCCTTAATAATCAGATAATTAACTGGATATGTTGTCAATGCGTATCATGCCGTTGCTCAAGGCTGCCTGCCTGAGCCTGATGTTGTCCGCCTGTGTCGCCCCCCTGCTGATGATGAGCCCCACCAGCCAGCTGATGTGGGCCCTGCTCAAGCCGCTGGTCGGTTTCGATCCGAACGAGGCCAACCTGTTCGAGCAACCGCTGATCAAGGACAGAATGACCGCCATGCTGGGGCCCAACTACGAGAGCACCATGCAACTGCTCAAGACCGCCGACGAGCTGCAACAGGAGGGACCGCTCTTTTACGTGGTCTCCCGCTACGCCCCGGTGCCGGATGTGGCCAAGCAGGCCGGCATGGTCTGGAACGCCGACACCAACCAGCTCGCCGTCATGGTGCAAAAAGGTGACGGGGCGACCCAGGTCTTCGGGGAAAACCTGACGGCCGCCACCCCGACCTGGCCCAGCGCCATGCAGGGCTGGCAGTCCCAGGCCACCCCGGCCGCCACGGCCCTGACCGGTGCCGGTCAGGGGCTCACGGGCGCTGGCAGTTCTCTGCTGGGCACCATGATGGGGGGCCTGCAACAGAGCGCCAGCAAGGCCCTGTCCGACTCCACCAAACAGGTGATCGGCAGTGCCGCCACCACGGCGCAGCAACAAGCCGCCAAGGCAGTGAGCGACAGTGCCAAGCAGGCTGCCAGCAGTGCCGCGACCATCAGTGCCGCCACCACGGCGCAGCAGCAAGCCACCAAGGCGGTGAGCGACAGCGCCAAACAGGCCGCCAGCAGCGCAGCGACCATCAGTGCCGCCACCACGGCGCAGCAGCAAGCCGCCAAGGCGGTGAGCGACAGCGCCAAGCAAGCTGCCAGCAGTGCCGCAACCACGGCGCAGCAGCAAGCGACCAAGGCAGTGAGCGACAGCGCCAAGCAGGCCGCCAGCAGCGCAGCGACCATCAGTGCCGCAACCACAACGCAGCAGCACGCGACCAAGGCGGTGAGCGACAACGCCAAGCAGGCCGTCAGCAGCGCAGCGACCATCAGTGCCGCAACCACGGCGCAGCAGCAAGCGACCAAGGCGGTGAGCGACAGCGCCAAGCAAGCTGCCAGCAGTGCCGCAACCACAGCGCAGCAACAAGCCACCAAGGCGGTGAGCGACACCACCAAGCAGGCCGCCAGCAGCGCCGCAACCATCCGTGCCGCAACCACAGCGCAGCAACAAGCCGCCAAGGCGGTGAGCGACAGCGCCAAGCAGGCCGCCAGCAGCGCCGAAACCATCAGTGCCGCGACCAGTGCACAGCAGCAAGCGGCCAAGGCGGTGCAGCAACAGGGCGAGAAGCGGGAAGCGACCTCCGGCACCCTGAGCGATCAGGCCAGGGCGGATGCCGAAGCGGAGCTGGAAAAACTGCTTAACTGACTTATTTAAGCGTCATGCCACCATGAAAACAGGCCATCACATGATGGCCTGTTGTTTATCTGACCTGTGGCAGGGGAAGATCAGAAATGGCGGTCCTGCTCGGTGGGCTTGGCACCCTTCTCTTCGCTGTGCTCGATGGCGGTGCGGATAAGGTCGACGCCGGCCCGGATGATCAGCACCCCCATGTTGACCAGCTTGACGCAGACCCACATGAAGGTGATGAGCAGGATCAGCTTGAGCACCGTCTGGAAGGCCTCCAGGAAGTTCTGCTCCAGCTGGGCGGTGAGCCCGTTGGCGCTGCTCATCAGCCAGGTGTACACCTCGCGCACGAAGGGGATCCGGCTCGGCATCTCCAGCACGTCCAGCGCCGCAGGCAGGGCCTGGAAGATGACGATGCTGCCAAACAGTATCAGGATGACGCCGATGGCAATCCCCAGAAAGAAACCGAACTGTCGCATGAAGAGCCCCACAATGTAGTGAATGAGAAGAACAATAGCCGCCAATACTAGGGACTGCCCGCGCAGACGGCAATCCTTGCGTCCCCGACAGGGTCGGTGCCCCCTGCAAGCCATTGCCCGGCCGTCTGATTTCTGTGACCCTTGTCCCCACTCCTTGCCCCTGGGTGTCATCATGTTTCGAGTCGTCTTCTGCCTGCTGCTGTTGCTGGGCGGTGCCCTGCCCGCCTCCCGCGCCGAATCCCCTCCCTCTGCGGCCGCCTGCGTGATCCGCCACCAGCAAGGGATCCTGCTGGTGCAGGACAGGCTCTCCTCGCGCTACAGCCTGAGCGGCGGTTACATCGACAGGGGGGAGACCCCGGAGCAGGCGGCCCTGCGCGAGCTGTTCGAGGAGACCGGCCTGCAGGGTCGCGTCACCGGCGAGCTGGGGCGCTGGCAACGGGCCAGGGTGTTCGCCTGCCAGACCCTGGAGCCCCTGCGGGTCCAGCGGGGGACGGGGTTTGTCTCCCTGCTCCAGGCCCCGGATCTCGGTGGCGAGATCCTGAACGCCAGGCTGATCGCGGCCGCCGACCTGCCCCCTGACCAGCGTCGCTTCCCGGCGCAGCTCGACTGGATAGCCCCGGGGCTGGCCGAGGTGCCAGAGAGCCAGGTGCTGTGGGTGACGGATTTCAGCGACGCGGCCAGTGCGCTGCACCGCGCCGAGTTGCCGCTGATCCAGCGCCTGCAACAATGGCTCGGGGCGGATGCGCTCTGGCCAAGGGCGGGCAATCTGCTGGGCTCGGCCCCCTTCCAGCTGGCGCTGCTGCCCTTGCTGCTGCCCCTGCTCGGCTGGTCCAGGCTGCGCCACCTGCTGTTTGCCATGGTGCTGCTCACCCTGGTGGTGAACCTGCTCAAGGCGGGCATCGGCTGGCCCAGGCCCTTCCACCTGCAACCCGAGCTGGCCCGCCAGAGTGCCCAGGGCTTCGGCATGCCGAGCGGCCACGCCGCCTCGACCCTGCTCTACTGGGGCCTGCTGCTTGGCTGGCTGCCGGCGCTGCGGGCCTGGCAGGGGGCCCTGCTGGCCCTGTTGCTGGCCGGCGTGGCCGGGCTGGCCCGGGTCTGGCTGGGGGTCCACTTCCTCTCGGATGTGGTGGCCGGCCTTGCTCTGGGGACCCTGCTGCTGGCACTGCGCGCCCCGCTGGCGAAGCTGGCGGCACGCCCGTTCCCCTGGGCCGGGCTGCTCATCGCCAGCGCCCTCTCGGCCTGGCTCACCCAGTCCACCGCCCTGGCCGGGCTTGCCATGTTCACCCTGGGGCTGGTATCGGGTAATCTGCTATCACTCGAACGGAGCCCCACCCCCGCCCTGCCCGCCGCGCTGCTGACCCTGGCAGGGGGACTGGTCGTGGCAGGGCTCCTGTTCCTGGTGCCCGCGCTCACCAGCAGCTCTCTGCTGATCCTCGCGGGACAAGGGTGGCTCTTTGGCTGCCTGGGGTTCTGGCTCAGCGCCGGGCTCTGGTGGTCGTTGTCCGCTATCCGTCACGGTGCCCGAACCGGGCGCTCAACCCCTCGTTAAGGGAATGCCATGAATATGAAAAAAGTGGATTTGGCCAAGATCACCCTGGGTTTGCTGTTCCTCAGCCTGCTCATCATCTCGTGCTTCATGGTCTTGCGCCCCTTCCTGCCCGCCCTGGTGTGGTCGACCATGATCACCATCGCCACCTGGCCCCTGATGCAGATGGCCCAGCGCCTGCTGTGGGGCAAACGCACCCTGGCGGCGTTGCTGATGACCAGCATCTTGCTGCTCATCTTCGTCATTCCCCTCTTCATGACGCTGGCCAACGTGGCGGAGAAGGCCCCCATGCTCATCGAGCTGGGCACCGAGCTCAGCCAATCCCCGCCCCCCGAGCTGCTCTGGTTGCAGCAAGTACCCCTGGTGGGCGACAAGCTCTACGACTTCTGGCAGCAGATCCTCGCGAGCGGCGGCCAGGTGCTGTTCACCAAGCTGGCTCCCTACTTCGGCCAGACCGCCCGCTGGCTGGCGGCCCAGGCGGGCAACCTCGGCCTGCTGTTCGTCCACTTCCTGCTGACCGTGGCCATCTGCGGCCTGCTCTACCACTCGGGAGAGAAGGCGGCAGAAGGCATTCGCCGCTTCGCCCACCGTCTGGCGGGCCAGCGCGGTGACAATGCGGTGGTGCTCGCCTCCCAGGCCATCCGTGCCGTCGCCATGGGGGTGGTGGTGACCGCCCTGGTGCAGTCCTCGGTGGCGGGCCTGGGCCTGCTCATCGCCGGCATTCCCTATGTCATGGTGCTGGTGGTGCTGATGTTCCTGCTGATCGTCGCCCAGATAGGCCCCTTCCCGGTGCTGCTGGCCAGCGTCGGCTACCTCTACTGGAGCGGGGACACCACCTGGGGCACCTTCCTGCTGGTCTGGTCCCTGCTGGCGGGCACCATGGACAACTTCCTGCGCCCCTTCCTCATCAAGCGCGGGGCCGACCTGCCGCTGATCCTCATTCTGGTGGGGGTCATCGGCGGCCTGCTGGCGCTGGGGATCATCGGTCTCTTCATCGGCCCCGTGGTGTTGGCGGTGGGCTACACCCTGCTGGATGCCTGGATCAAGGAAGATGACCAACCGGCAACCGCTCTGGTGGAGCCGCCCAAGGCGCCGTGACGATTCATTCATCCCCGATGCAAAGAGCCGCCCCAGGGCGGCTCTTTTGTTTATTACCGTCCCATGTTGGTTCGATTAGCGAAGCGTAATCGGACGATCGAGATGCCGCTGTCCGGTGTGTCCATGAATCAGCGGCATCTGTCTGCAGGGAAATATGGATGGCTGTTATAGCGGGAGAATTGATTTACGCGAACGTCCGATTACCCCTTATGGCTAATCGAACTTAAAGCTGGTCGCGGCGTTTAGAACCAAAGTTCGAACCGGAACGCCAAAACACGAACCAGGGTTCGAATCACTCCTTCCCCTCCCCTGTTCCCTGCCGAAGGCGCCCGCCACAATGCCTGCACCATTGGAGGAGAAGACAAGATGAACGAACTGAGAGCAACACGGGCCCTCATCAGCGGCGGCGCCAGCGGCATCGGACTGGCCATCGCCGAGGCCCTGGCCAGCCAGGGGGTGGAGCTGATCCTGGCTTCCCGCCGCCGGGGGCTGCTGGAGCAGGAAGCGGCCAGACTGGAGGCGCGATACGGGGTGCGAGTCATGGCACTGGCGCTGGATGTGTGCGACGGCGATCAGGTGCGGGACGGCCATGCCCGGATCCGGGAGCGGCTCGGCCCCATCGATCTGCTGATCAACAACAGCGGGGTCGGCAGCGACCACCTGGTGCAGGACCTGCCGGAATCGGAGTGGGACAGGGTGATGGATACCTGTGCCAAGGGCACCTTCCTGCTGACCCGGGCCTGCCTGCCGGACATGCTGGCAAACCGCCACGGCACCGTCATCAACATCGCCTCCCAGGCCGCCAGGCACGGCTATGCCAGGGCCAGCGTCTACTGCGCCGCCAAGTTTGCGGTGCTGGGGTTTGCCCGGGCACTGCGGGAAGAGGTGCAGCACCAGGGCGTCCGGGTCCACACCCTCTGTCCCGGGCTGGTGCAGGTGCCGCCCCCGGCTTGCGCCGCTGATCGCAAGCCCGGCTGGCTGCAGGTGGAGGATCTGGCCGAGGCCGTGCTCTATACCCTGCGCCAACCCCCTCACGTCCAGCTCGACGAGATCGGCATGACGGGGATCTGAGCGAGGCACCATGGAACGCCAGCAAGAACAAGGGGCGCCGAGGCGCCCCTTGTTCTGCGTCACACCGCCAGAGGCGGCCTGCGCGTAAGATCAGGCAGGTTGATGGAGGGTGATGCAGTGGATGCCGCCGCCCCCGGCGGCCACAGGGTCTATGTCTATCTGCACTATCTTGCGGCCCGGATAGAGGCGGGCCAGCAGATCCCGGCAATAACGGTCGGCCTTGGCATCGCCGAACTGGGGGGCGATGACGGCGCCGTTGATGGGCAGGTAGTTGATGTAGCCGGCGGCAAAGTCCGGGCTGCGGCTGAACTTGTTGTCCCGCCCGCCCAGGGGCGGCGGCAGCGGATGCAGCTCCAGCTTGTTGCCGTCGGCGTCCGTCGCCTGCTGCAGGATGGCGAGGTGCTGGCGGGTCACCTTGTAGTCGTAGGAGTCGGGATCGTTGTCCATGTTGATCACCACCACCCCGGGGCGCACGAAGCGGGCGTAGAAGTCCACGTGGGCATCCGTGATGTCACGGCCCTTGATCCCCGGCAGCCAGATGATCTTGCGCAGCCCCAGGTTGGCCTTGAGCTCCGCCTCCACCTGCGCCTTGGTGAGGCCGGGGTTGCGGTTGCTGTTGATCCAGCAGCTCTCGGTCATGATGGCGGTGCCGTTGCCATCCACCTCGATGCCGCCCCCCTCACCGATGAGCTCGCTCTGCAGGTAATAGGCATCGGTCTGCCGGCCCACCAGGGCGGCGACCCTGGCGTCATGGCTGTGCTCCTGCTTGTCACCCCAGCCGTTGAAGTTGAAGTCCACCAGCCCGAGCCCTCCCTGCTCGTCCTGCACGAAGACGCCGCCGGTATCCCGCAGCCAGATGTCATCCATCTCGGCGTGGACGAAGTGGGTGTTGCGCTCGCCGCACAACTGGCGCGCCAGCGCCTCGTCATCCTCGTGGCAGAGCACGTTGACCCGGGTGTAGGGCACCATGGCCTGCACCAGCCGCCCTATGGTGGCCTGCACCTCCTTGTAGTGGCGACCCCAGATCTCGCTGGTGGCCCCGAAGGCCACCCACACCAGGGCCTGGGGGGAGGACTCCTCCGGCATGTGGTAGCGAGCGGCGGCGCCGGGTTCGCCGGCGGCGAAGGCCGCGCGGGCACCGGGCAGGCTGCCAAACCCGGCAATGGCGCCAAGGGCAACCAGCTGTTTCAATACGTGGCGTCGGGAAAACATCGTTCTACTCCTGGGTTCAGAGGCTGCTCTTGAAGCGAGTCCAGGCTCGCATGCGGGCACGCATCTGGGATTGTGCTATATCCTGACCCGGAATGAGCCGCTGGTAGCTGGCCTCGTCCAGGTAGATATCCGGGTTGGCCGTCATGGTGGCATCCACCATGGGTCTGGCCTTGGCACTGGCAGTCGGATAACCGGTGCTGTTGGTGATGGCTGCCATGTTGGCCGGGCGCATCACGAAGTTGATAAAGGCATAGGCATAGTCAGGATGGGGGGCATCCGCCGGGATCGCCATGGTGTCCATCCAGATGGTGCTCCCCTCCTTCGGCAATCGGTATTCGAAGTCGACCCGCTTGCCCGCCTCGGCGGCGGCGCGCCTGGCCTGGGTCATGTCGCCGCTGTAGCCCAGGGAGAGGCAGAGATCCCCGTTCACCAGCTGGGTTACCGGCTGGGACTGGAACTTGCGGATATAGGGCTTGATCCCCTTGAGCAGGGCCAGGGCCGCCTCCAGATCGTCCGCCTTGCCGCTACGGGGATCCCGCCCAAGATAGTGCAGCACCACCGCCAGCACCTCGTCCGGGGAGTCGATGACCGAGATGCCGCAATCTGCAAATTTCGCCGCCAGCTCGGGCTTGAACAGCATGTCCAGGCTGCTGACCGGGGCATCCGGCATCCGCTGCTTGATAGCGTCCGCATTGTAAGTGAGCCCTATGGTGCCCCAGGTGTAGGGCACCACCGCCTCCTTCGCATGGGGGTAGGCCTGCTGCAACCGCGCCAGGCCGGGGTCTATGTCCCCCAGGTGTTGCAGCTTGCCCTTGTCGAGCGACTGCAGGCTGCCCGCCCGCATCAGCCGCTCCGCCACCGTGTCCCCCGGGAAGATGAGGTCATACCCGCTGCGACCCGCCATCAGCTTGGCCTCCAGGGTCTCGCTGCTGTCCATCACGTCGTAGATGACCCGGATCCCGGTCTCCCGGGTGAATTCGCTCAGGGTATCGGGGGCGAAATAATCGGACCAGTTGTAGAGGCGCAGCACCTTCTCCTCTGTCGCCTCCCCCGCCCCTTCTGCGGCCTGGGCCCCCAGACCCAGCAGCAGGGCCAGTGCCGTGGCTATCTTGGTCAAGGCGCTCATGATGGACGCCCTCCCCGATGGCTGCGTCCGTCCAGGCTCAGCAAGGCGCCATACATCTCGGGGCGGCGATCTCGATAGATGCCCCAGGTCAGCCGCTCCTCGGCCATGGCGGCGAGATCCAGCTCCCGCACCAGCACGCCCGGGGTATCCCTGTCCGCCTCGGCCAGCAGGGCCCCCTTGTGATCCGTGATGAAGGAGGAGCCATAGAAGCGCATCTGCAACTCGGGATCCCGGGTCGCCACCTCGTGGCCCACCCGGTTGGCGGCGATCACCGGCATGATGTTGGCGGCGGCGTGGCCGCGCTGGGTCAGCTGCCAGTGATCCCGGGAATCGAGCCCCTCTGCCCCCGGCTCCGAGCCGATGGCGGTGGGATAGAGAAGCAGCTCGGCCCCCTGCAGCGCCATGGCGCGGGCCGCCTCCGGGAACCACTGATCCCAGCAGATGCCGACCCCGATGCGGCCAGCGGCCGTGTCCCAGACCCGAAACCCCGTATCCCCCGGGCTGAAATACTCCTTCTCCTGATAGCCGATGGCGTTCGGGATATGGGTCTTGCGATAGACCCCGAGCAGGCGACCATCCGCATCCGCCATCGCCAGGGAGTTGAAGCAGGCGTTGCCCGCGCGTTCGAACCAGCTGATGGGCAGCACCCCCCCCAGCTCCCGCGCCAGGGCCGAGAAGCGGCGCAGCACCCGGCTCTGCTCGAACGACTCCGCCAGCGCCAGATGGCCGTGGTATTGCTCGATGCAGAAATAGGGGGTGGCGAAGAGCTCCTGCAACAGCACCAGGTTGGCCCCCCTGGCGGCGGCGTCCCGTACCAGGCTCTCCGCTGTGTCCAGATTGCGCTCCAGCTCCCAGCTGCAAGCGAATTGTGTGGTGGCGACGACGATCTTGCTCATCCGGATACCCTCCCTGACACGCGTTCCCCCTGACAGGCAAACTGCATGGTTGCGACGACCTTGTTCATGAATCTCTCCTCCCTGATCCCGTCATGAGGCCTCGCAGACGCCTGACGAGGCCGCTCCAAACGCTTACCCCTGCACCGGCCAGGCCGGCTGCTGCTGGGTGATGCAGTGAATGCCGCCCCCGCCGTGGGCCAACTGGTTGATGCGCACCGACACCAGCTGCCTGTTCGGGAAGGCGCGCCTCAGCACCTCCCCCGCCGCCTCGTCCGCGCCTACGCCGTAGGCGGGCATGATGATGGCGCCGTTGGCGATGTAGAAGTTGGTGTAGGAGGCGCAGAACACCTCCGCCTCGGCGTCCACCGCCTCGCTCGCCTCGAACAGCTCGAGGCACTCGAAGGAGCGACCTCTCGCATCGGTGGCCAGGGCCAGGGCTCGGCGGTTCTCCCGCACCACGCGGCCATAGGTGGAGTGCCCGTCCAGGGTGGCGTCCACCAGCAGGTGGCCGGGGCGGCTGAAGGCGCAGACCCCGTCCACATGACCGTCCGTCATGTCGCCGGTGACGTGGTCCGGATCCCCCGGCAGCCAGATAGTCTTCTCGATGCCGAGCAGGCGGCTGAAGATCCGTTCGATCTCCACTTTGGTCATGCCGGGATTGCGGTTGCTGTTGAGCAGCACCGACTCCGTGGTGATCAGGGTGCCCTCCCCATCCACATGGATGGCGCCCCCTTCGTTGGCGAGGAAGCTGCCGATGCACTCCAGCTCCAGGCTGTTGAGAACGCGCCGCGCCAGCCCCTCGTCCAGACCGTGGGCCGACTTGCCGCCCCAGGCGTTGAAACGCCAGCTGATCCCGGCGGTGCCAAGCTCGGGATGGCAGATGAAGGTGGGGCCGGAGTCACGGCACCAGCTGTCATCCACTGGCAGGGGAATGAAGCGCACCCCGTCGCCGCACAGGGCGCGAGCCTCGGCCTGTGCGGCAGGATCCACCACCAGGTTCACCGGTTCGAAGCGGGCGATGGCATTGACCACCCGCGCGAAGTCCTGCTGAACCTGAGGCAGGGTCACGCCCCAGCCGTTTTCCCACAGCGCCTTGTTGTGCGGCCAGACCATCCAGGTCGCCGCGTGCCGGCACCACTCCGCTGGCATGAACCAGCCCACAGCCCTCATTCCCTGCTCGCGCATCTCAGCCTCTCTGATTAGGTACTATTAAGGTTATTGACGATGGGAATAGACTATTCTCCCCGTTGATGGGTAACAAACGATCGATTTTCGATAAAAGTGATAAGCGGAACTAATCAATGATGTTCAAACACTGGCCCCCTCTCAACGTGCTGCGAGGCTTTGAGGCGGCGGCCCGACTCGGCAGTTTTCATCAGGCGGCGCAGGAGCTGCACCTCACCCAGTCTGCCATCAGTCAGCAGATCCGCTCGCTGGAGGAGCTGCTTGGCCAGCCCCTGTTTCACCGCCAGGGACGTTCCGTCGCCCTGACCGACGCGGGCCAGGATCTGCTGGAGACGACCCAGCAGGT
The DNA here is from genome assembly GCF_013168745.1 of Aeromonas sp. TW 6. NCBI lineage: Bacteria > Pseudomonadati > Pseudomonadota > Gammaproteobacteria > Aeromonadales > Aeromonadaceae > Aeromonas > Aeromonas sp. TW 6. The sequence continues at coordinate 40,021 of NZ_JABERS010000036.1, forward strand.
GCTGCTGCAACTGGCGGTGGGAATACAGCGCCTCGAGCAGTACCGCAAGCCGAACCAGCTGGTGCTCAACACCAGTACCGCCATCGCCCGCCTCTGGCTGCTGCCCCGGCTGGCCGACCTTCACCGTCAGCATCCGGGCATCGATCTCTGGCTGTTCACCAGCGACGACACGCCGAACATGGCCGAGCAGACCATCGACATTTCGCTGCGCTGGGGGCTGGCTCCCCAGGCGGAATGCCGCCATCAGCCGCTGCTGGCGGATCGGCTGCTGCCGGTGGCGAGCCCGGCCGTGCTGGCACAGCCCGCGCAGGAGCGCACCACCCTGCACGGGGAGCGGGAGATGGACTGGCACCACTGGACCCTCAAGGGCGGCGACGATCTGCACCTGCAGACCCAGGGGCTCAACTTCTCCGATCCCGGCTTGTTGCAGGATGCGGCCAGCGCCGGGCTCGGGGTGGCGCTGGCGAGCGAGCTGCTCTCTCGCGACGCACGCCGACAGGGGTGGCTGCGGCCCCTCTCGTCCCACCGGGTGGCCGGGCCGAACTGGAACATGCTGATACATCAGGAGAGCGAAGGCAGTCCCCAGTGCCGGGCGGTGAGCCAATGGCTCCAGCAGCAGTTTGCTGCAGAGGCTGCCACCCGGGACCAGGACGCGACACTCTGAGAGCGGTCACTGAATCGGGGCGGCAAGGGTGATTAAATGGCCCCTTCCCTTTTGCCGGATATCGCCGTGACCATGCCATCCGTTCCCCAGCCCCTCTCGTCCTGGCCCGAGCACCTGCAGGCCTCCTGGCTGCGCTGTGCCCACCAGACCAGCGCGTCCCTCTGGCATCCTCCCCACTGTGCCAGAGGGCAGACCCTGGAGAGCCTGCGCCAGCGCAAACGGGACCTGCTCACCACCGGCGAGATGGCGCTGGAGGATCTCTACGAGTTCATGGAGGGGCGCCCCTGCGCCCTGCTGCTCACCGACGAGAGCGGTTGCCTACTGGCCCGGACCGGCCACCCCGATACCCTGCAGGCGCTGGCGGCACTCGGTTTTGGCCCAGGCGCATTTTTCAGCGAGGGACGCATCGGCACCAATGCCGTCAACCTGGCGGCCCTGGAGGGGGTGCCGCTCTGCGTCAGCGGCCCCCAGCACTTCAACCAGCGTCTCCACCCCTGGCACTGCTGTGCCAGCCCTGTCTACAACAGCACCGGTCGCCAGGTGGCGATCGTGGCCCTGATCTGCCGGGTGGAAGAGGCCGCGCCGGGGGATCTCGCGCTCACCGTCAGCGCCGGCCGCGAGCTGGCCAATCTGCTGCAGATGGAGCGCCTGATGCAGGAGTCCCAGCACCATTTGAGCGAGCTCTATGCCCTGCTGGATGGCATGGAAGACGGCGTGCTGGCCTGGGATCCCCAGGGGCGGCTGCGCTACCTCAACGCCCTGGCGGCCAGTCGGCTGCAACTCGACCCGGCTGTCTGCCTGGGCCAGCCCCTCGATCACCATCTGCTGTTGCCCCAGCGCCTGCGTCTGGCCATCGCGGAGATGACCCCCCTGAGCCATGTGGAGGTGACGCTGGAGCGGCGGGAGACCCGTGGCGAGGCCTTCATCGACGCCCTGGTGAGCCTCAAGCCCCTCCCGGGACCGGACGGGGTCAGCTTCATCGTCCTGCTCCATCCCACCGATCGATTGCGCGCCATTCATCAACTGCGCCAGACGGTGCCCGAGCTCTCCGCCCTGGTGGGGGAGTCGAGCGCCATGCGCAAACTGCTGCGCCACGCCCGCCAGGCGGCCAGGGGACAGGGCCCCGTCCTGCTGCGAGGGGAAGAGGAGGTGGGCAAGGCCCAACTGGCGGAGGCCATCCACTTTGGCAGCGAGCGATCCGCCGGCCCCCTGGTCATCTTCAACTGCCAGGTATGGCCGAGGGAGCGGATGGCGCTGGAACTCATGGGGTCCGACGAGGCGGGGCAGGAGCGGGCAGGCAAGTTCGAGCTGGCTCACGGTGGCACCCTGGTACTGGAGCAGGTGGAGTGCCTGCCCGCCCCCATGCAGGCCGCCCTGCTGCAACTGCTCAAGACGGGGCGCATCCAGCGCTTCGACTCCGCCCGCATCCTCCCCCTCAGGGTGAGGATCATCGCGACCAGCAGCGCCCCGCTGGAGCAGCGGGTGCAGGAGGGGGGATTCGGCCGCCAGCTGCTCTATGCGCTGCAAGGGTGCGAACTCTGGCTGCCGAGCCTGCGGGAGCGCCGCGCCGATCTGCCCGGCCTCATCCGCCAGCACCTGGCGGTGCAGGGGGGCGAGCCGGGGCGCCAGTTCACCCCTGACGCCCTCGACTGCCTGCTGGCCTACCCCTGGCCCGGCAACCTGGGGGAGCTGCGCAGCGCCATTGAGTACGCCCTGCTGCATTGCAGTGCGGCACAGATCCCGCCCCGGGCGCTCCCGGCCGCCATCCGCCAGGGCCATTGCCTGCTGGCGGACGAGGTGGTGGGACAGCCGCTGCTCACCCTGGCGGAGCTGGAGCATCAGGCGATCCTGCGGGCCGCCCGTGCCAGCAAGGGCCAGGTCAGCCAGATGGCGCGCCAGCTCGGGATCAGCCGCACCACCCTCTGGCGGCGACTCAAACTGCTCGACATCGATCCCGCCGACTACCACCACTGACCAGAACGCCCCTCAAAAAAAGGTTCATCGCGGCTTTCCGGGGAAGGCCGCCTTGATTTTCAGAAAAAAGTATTCTGAGTCCCTAAATCCATATGCCATACGCTTTATCACTTTGATCTTGTTGTTCACCCCTTCCAGCACACTCGTGTGCATCGGGTAGTTTGCACTCGCCAGGATCCCCCGCATATATTTCGATAAATTTCGACCAAATCGTTGCAGCGGCGCTAGCCCGCTTTCCTTCACCTGCCGCATCCAGCTCCGCCATCGTCGCCATCCTTCCCACACGCTCGGCGCATACCAGATGCCCTTCAACGCCTCTTTCAGCACGTACACCATCGCCAGCGGTTGATTCGCCGCCAACAGCTCCTGCAACTTCACATCCTGTTTTTCACTCAGCTTCGCCCGATTACGTAGCAGCAACCAACGCGCACTTTTGACCACTTTTCGCGCCGGTTTATCGCTTTTCAGTGCATTCGCCTGCTCCACTCGCACCCGGTCCACCACCTCTCGGCCATAGCGAGCC